>JANQHA010000435.1 GCA_028282865.1 Oligoflexales bacterium | reverse complement strand
GGGTTAATTGGGACCAGAGCAACCGACGTAAATGTCCTAATCGACCATGTTCTGAACTGATATTAGCTGGAGTCTGATAACAGCAACTTTCACCCAGCTGATGAGCAGCTAGCAAGACCGGCTTTAAACTTTCTAGATAAGGCAGCAGATTATTAGCATAGGTAGCTAATCCAGTCGGCCGATCTAACAAAAAGGATAAATTGATCAGAAGAGGACGATGACCAACCTTTAAATTCCCCATCACAAGAAACGTCTGTATATCTTGAGTGTTTCGAGAGCAGTATTATGCCAAGAATAAAGCTTGGCTCGCTCTTTGCCCTTACGAACTAATTCATGCCGCAGTTGGGTATCGCTAATTACTCGAAGAATAGCTTCGGCAAGTTGCTCCCAATCATTTGGATCTACCAATAAAGCGGCATCGCCTGCAACCTCTGGCAAAGATGACGTATTGGAAGTGACAACGGGAGCACCCAAGGTCATAGCCTCTAAAATGGGTAAACCGAACCCCTCATAATAGGATGGATAAGCAAAGACACTAGCATTAGTGTATAGCCAAACCACCAGTTCATCCGGCAAGTAACCTAAGTGATAGATATCTTTCCGCCAAGGAGACTGATTGATGGCATTAAAAATAGGGTCATAACTCCACCCTTTACGTCCAACCAAAAACAGACAGTGATCTATTTTGTGTTTACTTTTTAAGTGATTAAACGCTTGTATTAAGGCAGGAATATTTTTTCTGGGTTCTAAGGTGCTAACAAAGAGAATATAGTCCTTTGACAGTTTAATCCCTGAAGCAGCTAATTGAGGCAGTGACTGATTAGAATAACGGCTTGCTAAAGAGGTAACACAAATTCGGTCTGGATCAAAGTTAAGATATTCGGCAATGTCTTGCTTAGAACTCTCTGCACTAGTAATGACGAGATCGGTATATTTCAAACATTGTCGAACTTGTTCTTCATAGGTTGCCACGACTGAGTCAACATAGTCTGGGTATTTAAGGAACGTAACATCATAGATATTCATAACCTTCAAGCTGTTTCCCCAGGGCAGCGTCGTGTAATTTGTGCCGTGAAAAACATCCGGTGTTTCCATCGATGCCTGCAAGCACAAAGAAAGTAACTCAGGAAACTGCTTCATCAAGGGATTAGAAATCCTGGCAGGTAACCATAAGGTTTGATATCTGCCTGTTTCTAAATCCAGCTTGAATTCTTCTAGTGAGCTTGGCGGTTGATGTCTACCAAATAACCAATTCAGAAACCCAGGCTGGTAAAAGATGGAAAGCTGAAAGTCTTCTTTTTCTTGTAAATTCTGCAGGGCGGCAATCAAGTGAGCGACATGGAACCCAACCCCACTGGGTTGCGGTCCCAAAGGAGTTGAATCGATGGAAATTTTAATCATGGTTTAAGTTTTCAATCATAGTCTAAGCTTATTTGAACTTGAGTTTAAGCTTATTTGAACTTGTCTTACTTTAATTTGAGCGTGTGTTTTGGAGCATCATTGTAAATGAAGGCTGACTAAGCTTGAATCACTCACATAGCAATCACACATAGCAATCACAAGCAAATACAGGTTAAAGTATCTTCAGATATTAAAGTATCTTCATTCTGAAATTATTTTACCTAGTAGATTATGAGCTTTCCAATAATCATTTGATCGTTAAAAAATAGTTTCTAGATAATTCTGAGATTGCTCTCAGTTTCAAACGCACTCACCTAACTAAATATCAAGATAATGCGATTAAAGCTCTTCTTTAGCATACTTCTAAATCTCTGATTATAGTTGAGTATGAAAGAGTAAAACGACATTATATTAGTTAATACTTTCTCGAAAATCGGATCGATCATAACTAAAAAAACCGCCTTCCGATATGTAGGAATTTTTTTATGCCAAGGACAATATTTCTGAATGGCAAATAGTCGTGGCCAAACAAGCAAATGAGATTTTTTGTTAAAAGATGTGTAGGTAAATTCTTCAAATACATTCTTAAAGTGGAGTTGAGGCTCTGAGAATGCCTCATTTGGTAGAGGGAAGTCATTATACACAACGACTTTGGGGGTTGCATAAGCTAATATTCCTGCTGCCCTAGCTCGCATGATAAATTCTGAATCTGCATGATAATGAGGCATATTAACCTCATCATATAAGCCTATTTTTTCGAAAACAGATCTATGTATTAAGACTCCATTACCAGCGGCCGCCTCTATCTCAACGAATGATTTCCCACCAATATTCTGAAGCAAGGCATCTTCCCAAACAGCATGATAGCTAAGTTGAAATAAATCCTTACTTCCCCAGGAAGAATAGGAGCCCAATGACCAAATCAAACCTGGCGCTTTGAAGAAATCAATGCGGCTAGCTAAAATCTTTAGCATGTTTGACTCAGCCAGAGAAACAAGGTTATCAACATAGTTTAATGCAGCATAAGAATCGTCGTTGATCGTTAAAACATAATCACAACCCTTAGCAAGTGCTAGCTCTACCCCACGGTTTGATGAAGCCGTCCAATAACTTTCATCATTAGTGCGGACTACTCCCACAGATGGAAATTTTTTGTAAAGGATATCAAGCGTCCCATCTGTAGAATTAGCATCAACTACAATGATATTAAGGTTTGGATAGGATTGTTTAGTAAAGGAGTCTAAAAATCTTTCGGTTTTAAGTCTACGATTACGGCAAGGAACTACAGCCGCAACGATGGGTGACAATCGAACATCTATTTGATGGTCCATAATCCAAATAGCTTTTGCTTTGCTAAATATTTAGTGGAATAGACATGTAAGAGACATTTGCTAGAAACTCATTTAAATATCTGTAATTACCAACATGAGATTCTGAGAGCTGTCCAGAAGTTCGTATCACCATATCAGTAAAGAAGGCAACACGATTCTCTTTATTGGCTTCGTAAGCTTCTATTAAATCGATACCAGTATATGGAGTCTTCAAGATCGGTGAAGATTTACCCTTATAAATTTGAATAGCAGCCAAATCTTTTCTAATAGAGAGTGTAGGAATAACATTCTGAGCTACTCTGAATAAGTCTGTCAAATCATTCAGTCTAGAAACTATCAAGAAAAATTCAGTCTTGATAACAGAATCAAATATATGAGAGTATGCTCTCATGTAGGAAGATGGGTTTCCTGGTTCAAAGAAAGCGCGTTGGAACCCATCCTTATTAAGGATAGAATTTATTTTAGACAGTTTTTTCTGTTCCAGTGACAGAGATCTGGGAATTAGCATCAGCAAGTCACACTCAACTCTATCCTCTAAAAGAATCGAGATTGCCTTACAGAGCTTCGA
>JANQHA010000380.1 GCA_028282865.1 Oligoflexales bacterium | reverse complement strand
GTCGTATCGAAGCGATTTTAAGACCATCACCTTTGACATCTACCTTTGCGATTACTTTTCCAGCATACATTGGTTTCTGTGCCGTGATGTTTCCTCCATCTGCAGATAAGTCAGTAACGTCGGTCACGATACCTGCATCTAACTTTGCGGCAAGCCTCGGGAATAAATCTTTGCCCATAGGCGACGCCCCGCCAACAAGAACATCTGCATTAAATGTTTTGACTGCTTCGGCTAAGCCGGCAGTATAATTTAGGCACTGATAGTTTTCTAACTCTGGCTTATCAATAACGTAAACCGTGTCAGCTCCATAACCTGACAGCTCACCTGCAAGCGACTCGATATTGTTGCCTATGATCACCGCAGCTACATCTGCAGCGCTTCCGCCTGCCAGTTTAGCGGCAGCTGTCACTGCTTCTTTAGCCGATGATTTAAGCTTTCCATTTCTTTGTTCGGCAAAAACTAGAACCTTCATATCATTCCTCCTAAATCACCTTGGCTTCTTCACGAAGTAGTTTAACAACCTTATCAACCATTGTAGCTACGTCTTCATCTTTAAAAATTTTCCCTGCTGGTTTTTCAGGTGGGTAAGCAAAGCTGCTAATAGAAACCTTAGATTGGGAGTTTAATGTCCCGGCATCTAAACTAAAGTCTTCCACCGTTTTAACATCGAGGGGTTTTTTCTTTGCTTTCATAATTCCAGGTAGAGAAGCGTAGCGAGGCTGATTAAGCGCTTTGTCGGCGCCAAAAATTGCGGGTAAACCAACCTCGTAAACCTCGACTTGACCACCTTCAACTGCCCTTTCCGTAGTAGCAGCCTGCCCGTCCACTTCCAGTTTTGTTACGACATTGACATGAGGCCATTCCAATAATTCTGCAACCATGGTAGCTACGTGCATATTGTCGTCATCAATCGCGTGCCGTCCAGCAAAGACGATGTCTGGAGCTTCTGCTTTGATTGCAGCAGCAAGGATTTTTGCGCAGGTAAGAGAGTCGCAGCCTTCTAGGCCTTTATTATTGATCAGCAGTCCGCGATCACCGCCCATGGCTAAGCCTTTAATGATGAGTTCCTTAGTTGATTCATCTCCAAAACTAGCCACAACCACCTCGCAGTCACTTTGCTTAGCTTTGACCTGTAAGGCTTCTTCGATGGCATACTCGTCATAAGGGTTGATGATTGATTTAGTTTGCGCTAACTCGACAGAGTTATTATCAGAAGATATTTTAATTTTTGCTTCGGTATCGGGTGTTTTCTTTATGATTACCAATATTTTCACATTTACTCCCTTTCGTTAAATGTCGATTGCTTTAACAGGGAAGACTATCAATAGCTGCCGATCTTGGCAACTGCGTTGATGCCTTCAAAGTTATGAATGTACTGGGTTATTGGCTTTTTAGAATGCCCATTGCTCGAGTGACACCCTGACCAAGAGTAGTAGGTGCACCGGTTTTTTGCAGAGCAAACTCAAGTGCACAAAGACCAGTCAGTAACTCAAGTCGGCTCATAAATCCCAGGTGACCCATTCTTAGGATTTTGCCTTTAAGGTCATCTTGACCTCCTGAGAAGATAACCTGATCCTGTTTTTTCATTTCTTGAAGTAAATCGGTTGCTGATACTTCTTTTGGCGGCAGAAATGAGGTCACGGCATGAGAAAACGAATCTTTAACAAATAGCTCTAGTCCCATGGACTCAATTCCCGCTCTAGTCGCATCCGTGAGCTGTTTGTGGTGATCGATGACACGGCTGACACCGTATTCGTTAAGTTGCCTTAGGGTTTGCTCGAGTCCTACTATTAGCCCAGCAGCGGGTGTGAATGCCGATTTGCCGGCCTCTTGGCCTCCCATCTCACGTCGTAGATCAAAGTAAAATCTAGGCCTTTGAGACATCTGGTGCTCGGCTTTTTCTGAGAATGCTATAAATGCGAGTCCAGGCGGTATACCCAGTCCTTTTTGGCTGCCGGCAATGACGACATCTAGCCCCCATTCATCCATTTTTATTTCGTGGGCACAAAGAGCCGAGATGGCATCGACCATAATGAGCCCTTTGAAGCGAGGGCGGATTTCTTTAACAATCTTTTCAATAGGATAGAACGCACCTGTAGATGTCTCACTTGCCTGAATTAGCAGCGCCCTAGTGTTGGGGCGTTGAGCAAGTAAATTTGAAATCTGCTCAGCGCTTGGTGAGGTGCCCGCAGTCACTTCGAGTCTTGTTGTTAAGCATTTGTAATTGCTTGATATTTCTGCCCATCTGTCGCCGAATTTGCCTCCGACAACCGCAATAACCTCATCACCTTCATCGGTAAAGTTGGTTACGGCAGCTTCCATGGCCCCGGTACCAGAGCTCGTGAACAAATACGGGTGTCTAGCTGACCCAAAAAAAGGTGCTAGTAGTGTCCGACAATTTGTAAATGACTCGTAAAATTCGGGGCTTCGGTGATAAATATTTGGATCCGACATGCACCGGATAGCTTCCTCAGAGGTAGTGGTAGGCCCAGGGGTAAATAGCTTTTTGTTAGAAAATATCAATGTCATAAGGCTTCCATATATCTCGTATTTTTTTGAATCTGACAATGAAATAACTTCAACGATCTGATATAGGCTCAAAGCTTAACACATTTGGAGTCTGATGAGTTATTTTGCCCTCAGTCTAGTTGCCTTGGCCGCTGCACCGTTTCTGTACCTTCTGGTGGAGAAGTTCGGTCATGCATTTTTTTACGTCGAGGCATTTATCTATTTTGCGATCGCTGGATTAGTGGTCTTGCATATAGTTCCAGAGAGTTTTGTGGTTTGTGGTTGGTGGGCGATCCTAGCTATTTTTGTAGGTTGGTTTGCTCCGACTGCAGTAGAGTATTTTTCCAATCGTTTTGTCGAACGGATCCATATGGTCCCGTTATTGTTGTCAGTGGTTGGGCTTTGCTTACATGGGATGTTAGATGGTTTAGCTTTGGCTCATGGTGGCCACAGACTAGTATTCGACCATGAGGGTTTGCATTACCATGCATTACCAACCGCAGTGGTGCTGCACCGAATACCGGCATCGCTGCTACTATGGTGGTCTATTAGGCCTAAGTATGGAATCTCTTCAGCGGTCATTGTTCTTATCTGTTTAGGTGGTTTTACCACCTTTGGGTTCTTTTTTGGTTCGGAAGTTTTGTGGAAATTACACCAAGAATTCTATTTTGGTTTGTTTCAAGCACTGGTTGGTGGCTCTTTGCTTCACTTGGCTTCGCACCGGGTTGTGCATTAGTTTTTTTAAATAACTTCAACTTCATCTGAGATGAATTAACTTTTAGTGAGTTTTAGCCATTTACGGTCGAGCTATCAAGCAAGTCTAGTATATTTTCGACTTGTTATTACTATCTTTATTTATTTATAAAAATGACTGTTACCATTTTTGTTAAATCCCATATGAACTATAAGTTTGTTCAGTCTTTTTAGCGGGGTGATTAGGCTCCTTAGCCTGGCGTCGATTGCTCAGAAATTGGCGGTATGATATCCTTACCCAATACCTAATTGAGTTTTGGGAAGTTATGATATCTACAAAGCCTTTTGTAAATCAGTGGCGGAGTTTATTTAGACGTTTACCTCTGGTGCTTCTCTTGCTGTTCCTTAGTCATAAAGAAACTCTCGCTAAACCCCAAAATCTATGCGCTGATACAGCTCTATTAGTTGACAAAGAAAGACTCGCATCACTCGGATATTTTGAAACACGGTCTTTACTATTCCCAATACCTTCTAATCACGGGCTGAAATTTAGTAGCAAGCTGGTTGCCGAGTCTAGGTCGGTTGCCAGTCGAGCTTTTATAGTTAACCAGTATAATGATATAGAATTTCTGAAAGAGTTTCGCTCGCTATTAGCTGAAAATTTAGCGGGACTCACCCACCCGACTATGGGTCCAAAATCAAACAGGAATGTCAGTCAAAATGATTTATTAAACATGCGGTTTCACCCTTTTTATGTCATCGAGCAGTTGTTTTTTATTCAGGGCCTCCAAGAAATGAATATTCTTGGAACAAATAATATAAGGAGGTACTTAAACTCGATTACTGAAGCTGATATCGAAGCCTCTCTTAAAGAAGCTGAAAAAAATATTAGAAGCAAACATTTAAAGAGCCTCCTTCGTGAGGGTCTTGAGATGACTAAAAAGCGTCTAGCAAATAAATTTAATGTCTTAAAATCAGAAAGTAAGCCATTTTCCCCGAGCTTTCGTTTAAAGTTCCTAAGGTTGATTCGTCATTTCTTTTGGATACCTATCGATGAAGTGGTTAGAAGGGTTACTAAAACTGTAACGAAAAATTGGGAAAGTCGAACCAAAACTGAGCATTATCCTGATTATAAAAAGATGGAGAAGGTCGGCTTAGGAGATTGGAGTAATATTGGAGAGGCTATCAAACAGATTAAGCGCAATGTATCGGGTCTTTATGGTTTAGATAGTGTTAAGGGGCCTTTGACCATTGAAGATGCTAGGGAAGCACAACGAAAGTTCTTTAATGACCTAAAAGGGCTAGATATTTTGTTGTGGGATAATTCAAGAAAGTTGGGGTTAAGTTTTTTTACTGCAAAGCTACTTGGGATATCTAATCTCGAAAGAGGCAGGAATATAGGTAGTTATCTTCAAATGTATCGAGGGTTTGGTACTAGTACTCATAATTTTCCAAAATTAGCAACTCAATTTGAGGCCTTTGATAAAGATGGTTATCGCGATGGTTATAATATTCCAAGAGAAGCTTTGAAAAAGAGGTTTACTGATATGGTAGATGAAGTTGAGCAGAATTTATACCACGGAATGTATATAGTTTTTACCTTCAGTAGGGGGTCGATAGGGTCTCCTTATGTCAAAGCGATGACTCTTGCCAGAATTGGGTTTTTAGTTTCGTCGGCGATTATATATTTTAGCTACTTTTAGTAGTGCAGCTCAAATTAAGTATTTTGCTAGTCGTGCAGCGGTTTAAGGTGCGCTAAAATTTTAGAGAAATTAATCAAAGAACTATTACTTCGCTTCGAGCTAAAGTGAAGGTTAGTAGTATAAACTTAAATTTGACTTTGCGTGTTAACATGTATTGCTTAGACTTGATTTGGCAAGAAGGAATGGCCATCGGTGAAAAGGTTTTGACCTAAAATTAAACCCCGAATTTATCTTATTTAGGGAGCTCTAGTATGAAGTGTGACTTTTTTGGGATGTTGCGCACTTCACCAAGTCTGTTGCGCGCTATAGCAACTTGTTCCACTGTTAGTAGCAGTTTGGTTTCGCCACTAGAATTAAGCCCTTCTTGCAATTGAATAATATGGTGGAATCCCGATGCCAAGCGCCTTCCATAAAAAAGGAAGATAATAGGATTGTACTCCCACGTTTCGAGATAACCCTTTGGCAACGGAGGCCATACGGTACGTCCGACAAACTCAGTCTCGTCGGTTAAGTAATCAAGGTATTCGTTTTTATTGCTTGTTAGTGTTACCGTTCCATTATCATTTTGGGTTATTTTGACCGTGTCGCCGACTTCGTTACTTAACTCTCGCCCCCCGTAACCAAACGTTGGCCAAATAACATATTCCCCAAGGGCCCTCGTATTCTCTGAAAGAACTTGACTATTTTTGTCATTAGTAACTCCACATGAAAAAATAAAATTGGAAAATACTATTGATATTAGTGCTGCCTTAATAAGATTCATTTACTACCTCCATTATCGAGTTAAAAATGCTCTTATAATAAATAGATTTTTATTTCAATATTTATGTGAAATTTAGAGCGACTATATGTCGTACTGTCCACAAAGCCGTACTATCCAATTTTATTAGATTAAATGTTAGGCTGTCAGTCTAGCTGATCTGCCGGGGCTAACTTGGTCCAAACTTTATGTTAAAGTGGGCCTGACAAAGTGGAGTTCCTGAAAAAAACGGATAGTTTAGTTCACGCACATTTAGCTTCAAACTTTTTGGAGCTGGCTCGCCACGCAAGAAGGTCCTTGATCGACGACTAGGATTAGTTGAACGAATGACCACCCTCGTTTGAGTTTAACCACCTAAAAAATTCATTTTCCACCCGGTATTTCTTGTTGTAAAATGGTAGAATGCGGAATTTGTTGATGATATCAGCTTTGTGTATTGCGGTTAACTCAACAGCAATGCCGAGGTTTTCAATAGGGGGGGGGTGCCGGGGCCTTTACATAAAAATGGCCCATGGTTTTGGAACTTCCTATACTCATTTTCTCGTCAATATCAGCCCTCGTCGTTATAACGAAATTCTAGCAATGTTAAAATTCGATTTACCAACGATAGAGAAAATGCGCAAAGATACCATAAAAAACAGAGTTACTGAATTGACTGGCGCTAAACTGCATAGAACCGTAACAAATTACATTTATCAAAAAGGTAAAGAAGGAATGCCTTTTGAAGAATTAGTTTCTTTATATAAGGATATGACAGGCATGATTTCTCATGCAACTAATAATGAATGGGGTGCAAACTTTTATTTTGTAAAAGGCGGTGACTTCCTTGCCCGAGGTGTTTTACAGCCAATAGCACTAGTAATACGTAAAAGTGATCGCAAAATGTTTAAAGGAATAGTAAAAAAAACTTTTATTGGTAAAAACTATTCGCCTAATTACGGTGATTTAAAAGTTTTTTACCCGATAAATCCGAATTGACGTTAGCTAACTATAACATTCATTTGTGTTTTGCATTTTTTACTTGCATAGGTGCCATTCCACCTAGCACCCTACAAACCAAAACACCAGACTTCTTAGCAAAATCCTAACATACCCCCACACTGAAGTTGACGACAAAAAAGAAAGAATTATCAAAGCCGCCAAAGAGCGACATCTCTATCTTCTACATCTCTGCGATCGAACGTACCTTTACCTTAGAATGATTTTATTCATTGTAAAATCACAGATTGTTTGATTTGCATCTAAGAATCTAGAACAATAAAAAGGTGGAGTTTCCAAACTATTTTTGTTAAGAATAGACGCAAAGCATCCAACATTTAGGAGAATTATCGTGGTAAAAGTTATCATTAGTTTAGGTATTACTCTAATCTGCACCAACCTATTTGCGCTAGATTTAGGCGTTGGACCTGAATCCATATTTACAGACAGCTCTAACGATTCAAAAACTCGCTATGCAAAACTAGAAGAATTATTTGACAGCGCTCAATCTAATGCAGCTACCATGAATGACCTTATGGGCTGGCATGCCGGGCGTTGTTATGCCGAACTAGCACCAGAAACGCCAGCCGCCAGCATGTTGGTAGGAGACGTCATAATCCCCACTGAAAACCATGGCCCATTATTTCCGGCGGAGAATTCGCGCAAATTTGTTTTAGTAGCTCCGGATCAAGAAGTTTCAGAGGACTTCTTTGACCACATGACAGAAGAAGAAGAGGATAATATTCAAGCTTCAATAGAAGAAAATAGACTGCTTTGGGATACAAATGATCCGATCGAAGAAAACGGTAGCCTTGTAACTGAATATCATCCAACTATAGTACCGGAACATCTGCCGGAGGAGTATCATCGAACTCGAGTGTACGCAGTCAAAAAATCTGGTCGATATCTGGTAGTAGCGCTTCAAAGGTTAGAGGATTACGAAGAGCGCGGCACTTCAAATGCTAACATGTACTGCTATCATTTCAAAAAAGTAAGATAAATATTAGGGCTCCTAAGGGAGCCATTTTCGAGTTTAGAGCCTCCAAAGGGCTATGTCTCCATCTTCCCTTGATCAAACATACTGTTTATGAAGAGCTATGTTAGTCTCACAACGCTTAGCCTACGTTGGTAGCGAAGTTCGCCCTCATGGAAATACTACAATCTCCGAAAATAATACACTCGGTTTCTCAAAACTAGTCCAGGCTTAGCGCGGAAGAAGTATTCTTAAATGCACACCAAAACTCAATAAGGAAGTACCATACTCAATCCATCCAGCAACACTACCATATCAGATCAAGTCTCAGTTTTTACAGGTTAGTATTCTTCAATCGGATCTAGCAATTTATGGTTCCAGAGTTGTTTAAGGAAATCTTTATAAGGGAGAAAATGAATCCCTTCATCAGTTTTTCTTGCTTACTAATTTCATGGCAAATATAAGATTCGAAAAAATCACCAAAGTCTTTTTACTTAGGTCTTGTTGGTGGTAAGTCCAAATTTGGTTGGTGATCTTTTGCGCCTCCAGCTGCTCTCGGATGAGCGAGAGATTATTTGATAAGCGTAGAAATAGCTTTTTGTCTAGGAGGTCTCAAGAATTCCAACCAAGTGCTAAGAGGAATATAATCTCATTTCGATAAAGTTTACGTTGTCAGTTCGAAACTTGAAGTGTAGCTTGCCGTCCAAGTAGAGGTCTAAATTCAGAGGAATTTTTCTCCTCCAGCCAACGTTCGATTGAAAGTCATAGGGCAGATCAAAAAAATCACTTATAGCAAATAGGACAAAAAGACGTCGATCATAGCCTAAACCGGCCCATACATCATGCAAGCTTTTGTCCGGATTAATAGCTACAGCACGCATAGGAATATTTAACACTAAAGGTTTTTTCTTATACCTGTTTTTTTGGGTAAAATAATTATCAACTATGCTATTTATGGTACCCGAGATACATCGCCCCCAGAAAGCTCCCAAAAGGGTGACGTTACCACTGGTAGGAACAAATTGGTGTTCTCCTCCCCCAGAGTGAGACCTGTGTTCACGAACTCCGTCTACAAACCAACCGCCTCGATCAGTACCTAAATAAACAATATCGCTTGATTTAAGCCGTTTCTCAATTTCATTCTCAATTGGCTTCTTGAATGATTTTGGCCTACACCATTTAGTCTCAGCGTGGGTAACAAATACCGTTGGTCGCTCACAGCTTTTGCTGGGGGCACAAGGAAAACTGTCATCTATTCCCTTATATCTCTCAGTGTCCGGGTAGCTGTAATCATTCTTCTTATTGCGCCACCAATACCCGTGAAGCATCGAAACGACATCGTACTGTCGACGGGTTAAAGGTTGAAAAAGGTTAGAAAAAAACACCTCATCACCGACGGCTTGCCTTAGCGCCAGCAATATATGCTTTTGATTGTTGGTAATGAATTCGCCGATTTTCCGCCGATTATCAAACTTGATTTTATGAAGTTCTTTGTATCTTGAACTATCAATGGAAAGCAAAGTATCTTGCAAGATCTGAACATATCCCCAGCCCTCACTGCTGCTAGTTGAAATTTCAACAACGTTGGGAAAATCTGAAAAAAGCGATCCATGCCTGCTCTTTCTGACGCCTGTTGAAAGAGCCGTGCGACTTGAAGCATATGTAAGCTTAAGACTGGGTGCTTCCTGATCTGTCGCGGCCAGTTCTGAATTAAGTGGAACAGTTTTACAAGACTTTACCAGTCCAAAAAAACTTAAAATAGAGATGAAAAAAAATTCAGAGCGCATCTCTAAATAATATCAAATATCTACTAAGAAAGTCTATGGAGTAAAAGTATCAAACTCAATGATAGTTATAATTTACTTTATTCTTGATGTAAGGCGATCTCTTTGGAGGAGTCAACTATTCTACGTATACTTAAATGAACAGCAAATGAAGGGTTCGATAGTTGCAGCCGATTTCTCCATGAAAACCTGAGTTATTTTCACAAAATGTAATCAATTCTGGTAGTCGATCTTCACTAAAAGAACCAAGTAAACGGCGGGGTCTAATTCGCAGACCTTCAAACTCGTCAATATGCCCAAGCAGACCGACATCCGAATAAAACTCACCAAAGTCACTATATAAGATCATTCTTAGTTCTCCTATTATTACATTTCTGCAGGATTATATTGAACTT
>JANQHA010000365.1 GCA_028282865.1 Oligoflexales bacterium | reverse complement strand
CATTAGGCTCCGTAAAGAGCAAGTTTCTCGATATAAGAGAGGACGCAGGATCTACTGCAGGGATCTACGCAGAGTATTTACTGGAAGGTCCATATGAATTTAATGGCTCAGATGAGTACGAGCAACGTATTGCTACGGCTTTGATGCACGGCATTCGTTCTGATACTGACAATTTTATCAACGCGACCGCTCTAGACTATAGCGGTAGTCGGTTTTTAGCTTCTTGTGTCGACAATGACCTATTAGCTCTTATCTCGCGGCAGTCGATCCCGGCGAAAACTATGGACCTTACTCAAATTGCCCTTCAGCGCAAAGATATCCGTGGCAATTTTATGTTTTCTGGGGTTGGTTTTGTTCGTGATGAAGACCGCGACGGTATCGGACAGTGCGCCGACTACTTACTCAACCGAGAGGGCATAGATACAGTTATCGTGT
Organism: Oligoflexales bacterium; assembly: GCA_028282865.1. Classification (GTDB taxonomy): domain Bacteria; phylum Bdellovibrionota_B; class Oligoflexia; order Oligoflexales; family CACXFL01; genus JANQHA01. The sequence continues at coordinate 3,019 of JANQHA010000365.1, read as the reverse complement.
ATGGGGTAGTCGCTGGGGAATTTATCGATGGCTCACTTAGAACCAAGTCTCATATCGTTGATCCAGATAAGTGGATTAAAGATGTTTTTGGCCAGGGGCCAGATGGCACCTATTACGGTGGTGGCCGAAAAGATAAAGGTGGTTTTCAAATTCCATTAGGTGTCTTTGGGAAGTGCTCTGATAAAGAACTTCTTTGGATCCTAATTAAGAAAACTATCGATGAGCTATTTTACGATAAAATCGGTATCGAAGATAAATCAAACGATTCTGACTAAACTAGCTGAGTCTCAACCCATTTTAAAAAAACCTCGTCACCACCTTTAATCGGTAGAAAAACGATGCATGGACAGTCGTATGGGTGGTGTTCTTTTATCATTTCAGTCAACTCAGGCTTTAGGTTATCAATGGTTTTGAGCATCAAAATACATTCATCGTCTTCGCAGGTCTTTTGCTCCCAACGATAAACCGAAGTCACTCCATCGATAATATTAGCGCAAGCCGCAAGCTTTGACTCGACCGCCTTACGCGCTAAAGATAGCGCAAGCTCTTTATCTGGGGCTGTTATGTATGCCAAGCAATAATCCATATTTTCTCCCAAAAAAACCACGAACTTCTTGCACATATATACTTAATCAAGTAGTGCTAAATTGTCCAATAAATCGATAGTGTGAGGAATACTTTGGCGCAACGGGTTTTATTTACAATCATGGATGGGGTGGGAGTTAGAACATCCCATTTCGGTAACGCAGTCAGCTTAGCCCAGACGCCAAACTTAGACTCTCTGAAGGGTTCGGCTTTATACCGGACGTTATTTGCTCACGGAACTCATGTCGGGCTCCCTAGCGATAGTGACATGGGAAATAGTGAGGTCGGCCACAACGCTCTAGGCGCTGGTCGGATCATTGATCAGGGAGCAAAATTGGTCCAAAATGCGCTGGATGATGGTTCGCTGTTTCAAGGAGCAACATGGAAAGAACTTACCAGGCAGCTGATCGCAAACAAATCGACCCTTCACTTAATAGGGCTGCTATCTGACGGTAATGTTCATTCACACGAGAACCACCTACATAAAATTATGAATCAGGCTAAGACCTTGGGAATCTGTAGGATGAGAATTCATGTATTAACAGATGGGCGTGATGTCGGAGAAAAGACTGCAGAAATTTATGCAGAACATTTGGAGCAGAAAATTTCGCAGCTAAAGAGCCCTGATTGCGATATCGCCGTAGCTTCAGGTGGTGGGCGAATGAATGTTACCATGGACCGCTACGAGGCAGACTGGAACATCGTCAAACGGGGCTGGGACGCGCACGTCCTCGGTGAGGCACCAAACAAATTTTCATCGCTTACTCAAGCAATCGAATACTGTCGAAGAGACCTCAACTTAACAGACCAATACTTTCCACCATTTATTATCGAAGAAAATGGGCAGCCTATCGGTAAAATCGAAGATGATGACGCAGTAGTCTTCTTTAATTTTCGCGGGGATCGCGCTATAGAAATAAGCCAGGCCTTTACCGAACCTAACTTTGCTCACTTTGATCGCGTTCGGGTTCCTCAGGTGTTCTTTGCCGGTATGATGCAATATGACGGTGACTTAAAAATCCCGGAGCGTTACTTGGTCCCTCCTCCTGCGATAAATAATACTCTAGGAGAATACTTGGTTAGCCAAAAAGTTAAGCAATTTGCCTGCAGTGAAACTCAAAAATATGGGCATGTAACCTTTTTTTGGAATGGAAATAGAAGTGGTTATTTCTCCGAACATTTAGAGGAGTATCTAGAAATTCCAAGCGACCGTATTGAGTTCGACAAAAAACCGCAAATGAAGGCAAAAGAGATATGTGATGAAGTCCTGCCCAGGCTTAAAGACAAGAGTTTTGACTTGGGCCGAATCAATTTCGCAAACGGAGATATGGTTGGACACACTGGCAACCTAGAAGCAGCAATCGCAGCTATGGAGGTCGTTGACCAGCAGATAGGAAGGCTGAAAGAAGCTTGCCAGCAGACCGATACGATCTTGGTAGTAACTGCCGACCATGGCAACTGTGATGAGATGTTCGAAGCTAAAGAACAAGATTTTTCCAATTGGAAGCTCGGCGATCACCGAAGCATTCCCCCTAAAACATCGCACACTTTAAACCCAGTTCCATTTATTGTTTATGATCCCAAAGGCAGATATGAACTCGTGAGTAACCTCCCTCAAGCTGGTTTAGCCAACATAGCTAACACCCTACTTGAGCTTTTGGGGATGAAATCACGAGATATCTACCTTCCATCGTTAGTGAGGAAGTTAGATGACTAGTCAAGAGGACCTGCGGCAAGTCAAAGATAAATTTGCAGCCCTATGTACCACGATTTCTCAACTTCGCGACCCAGTATCGGGCTGTCCTTGGGATCTAAAGCAAACCCACGAAAGTCTTAGAAGGTATATGATCGAAGAGGCCTATGAAGCTTGTGAGGCATTGGGCAACGGCGATCCTAACCAGATGATCGATGAGCTCGGTGATGTTTTACTCCAGGTCATTTTAAATGCTCAACTAGGTAAAGATGACGGGAGATTTAGCATTTCCGATATCATCGACCACATCAACCAGAAGATGATCCGACGCCACCCTCATGTCTTTAGTCCCGAGGACTCGTCAAGCGCCAAAAACGATGAGCAGCTGCATAAGCAGTGGCAAGAAATTAAATCGGCTGAAAAACCTCCCCGTACTCAAAAAGATCTATTTCAAAAGCTACCTGCAGCACCACTCCTACAAGCAGATGAAATCGGCAAGCAATCTAGAAAAGTAAATTTTGATTGGAATGAGCCCCATCAGGTATTTGATAAGTTGAAATCTGAGCTTGCCGAACTTGAACAAGCTTTGGTCGATTCAAACCATAATCCGTCTAACGATGTTTATGCGGAACTCGGTGACATGTTTTTTACATTAGCGCAGTTATCCCGGCACCTAGGCTACAGTTCTGAGATCGTCTGCATGGACGGCAATAAGAAGTTTCTTAATCGATTTACTAAAAT
>JANQHA010000170.1 GCA_028282865.1 Oligoflexales bacterium | reverse complement strand
ACACATGACTGGTTGATAAGTAACTTCAGGATTATCGACCCCACCTGCGAAGTAGCGATCAAGCCTGATCCAGTGCATCTCTCGGCCCAAAAGTATCTGCTGCCTACCTACCTGCGGCACATTGTTTTCGGTTGCACACGCGACCATACAAGCAGAGCAACCGGTACAAGCTGTAAGATCGACAGAGAGGCCCCAACGGTAATCCGGGCTCTCCTTAAGCTTAGGATAAAGATCGGGAACCTTGTCTAAATCTTTACGTTTAGCGGCGTTAGCAACAGCTTTCTCAACCGTCACCTTCTTAATGATATCCGCTCGATTAGCAATATCATTGTGTTTTTGCATTGCTGCTAGACGGTAAATCTTTCCAGTTGACACCAACTTTACAGCCAGCCCCGATGTCACAGGTTGACCAGTCTTAGCATCGGTTGCTTTAGGAAAAAGACCGAGTGGATTAACACCAAAGCCGTCGGTAACCTTACTTACCCCCTTAGCATGACCATTTCCGCGGTGGATATAGACCGCATCGGGATGCATCCCAGGCATGGGGTAAAGTGCAACCTCTACACTGCCGGCGGCACCTTCTACCTTTAGCAAGTCATTGCGCCTAAAGCCAAGTTTCTTCGCGGTATTAGGGTTAATGGCTACCCAGCTATCCCAAGCGATACTAGTCATGGAGTCACCAACCTCTTGAAGCACCGGCTTATCGGCACCGCGTCCATCCAATAAACGGACATCAAGTGGTGACACTAACCGAAGGCCGGTCAAAGCCGCGGTTGAAACTTCAAATGTTCTAGACACATTAGCAAAGCTTCTAATATTTCTTTTTTCAAGCTTACCAACAAACCCCCGACGCAAAACTGCACGCCAAAACGTATCAAAATCAACCTTATTGCCTAAAATCTTATGAATATTTCTCCAGCGTTCCATCAGGTACACTCGGTAACTCGCATAGCCCATTGGTTTTTTCATCGCCCCAGCGACCCAAAGCAGAATATCCTCTGCCTGACGGCTGTTAGCGAGCGCCCGAACAGCAGGCTGCCTAACAGTCCAGAAGCCAGCTACTGGTTGTTCATCACCCCACGATTCCAGGTAATGATGACCAGGTAAGATAACCGAGGCGTATGCATCAGTTTCAGTATTTTGGTTTTGGATCGAGATGACCTGAGGTATTTTCTCAAGAATCTTATCAATGCCAAATGCCTGCGGCACAGTGAATGCGGGGTTGGAATCGATCACAAAAAGCAGATCGATGTCCTCAGCAGACTCAATAAACTCTTTTAATCCGCGGTTGGTGTTTGGTGAAGTCATCCAGCCACGGTCGAAGTACAAAGTCTTGCCGTAAGCACCAATCAAAATGTTGGCCATAATCGCAGCAAGCTGAAGTGAGGTCGAATTCTCATCAGTTGCAGTGCTACCGCACATCACAACAGATTTTTTCGAAATCAAGTCGGTTGCAATCTCAGAAAACTGAGCAGAAGATATACCAACCCGGCTCTCCGCAGCAGATAGGTAACTACTTTGCGCGTTAAGAATACGTTTTATCTCAGCTCGTTCAGCAGCCGAGCCCTTCGAAGATTTATTCGCTAGCAGTGCTTTAACTAATAAAAGGGTTACCCCTAGCTCATCACCAGGACCGATGGGGTACCTATCATCAGACCGCGATCCAGTCTGTGACATCCCCGATTCAAACTGAATAAATCGACCCATTTTTCCACGATGAAACCCATGAGACGCTGTGAAGCCCTTAGTATGAAAACATGAGGACGTTCCCACATCCAAGAAGTCGGTGCCAATTCCGACAATAAGTTCAGCAGCTCTTAGATCGGTACGCGGCATGCCGGAAGCCCCGAAGGCAATTTCGTGCGCTTTGCTCACAGCGTTCATAAGACCGTTGGGTTCGTGAACGTACAAATGCTTGTCGCTTGAGCCGATATGCTTCAAAAACTTCCGATAAAAATCCAGTCGATGGCCGGTCGAGCCGCCAGTAAAAATAGCTACGTTCTTTGCATTACCAACCCTAGAACCGAGAGCATCGAAAGTCTCATCCCAACCGGCATCGTGGAAGCGATTACCAATCTTAACGCTAGGAGCTTTTCTCCGCTCTGGGTGATAAAGGCCTTGCAAGGTTCCTTGACCAGTAGCACAGGTCGAGCCCTGGTTTATCGGGTGCTCCGGGCTTCCCTCTACCTTAACTGGACGACCTTCTCGCGTTTTAATCACGACTCCGCAGCCAGCAGAGCACTCACCGCAGGTCGTGGCATAATGGGTCGGGACACCGGGAATTTGATCTACGGGTTGATTCACGTATGGAATGGCTTTTTCTTCCGGACGCCTAATACAAGCCGAAGCGCCAAAAAGCGCACTAGCACTGAACAACCGCATAAAATCTCGGCGGTCAACAGCTAAGCCGCTACCCTCGCCCTCGACTTCTGAGCCACTTTTA
>JANQHA010000113.1 GCA_028282865.1 Oligoflexales bacterium | reverse complement strand
TTTTATGAATCCATGGCCCAAAGCTTAGTAAGCAAGGGATTTTAGAAAAAGCTGGCGTGACCTAGCACAACTCTGCTAATACTGAGCCTTAAAATTTATGTACTGCTCGTTCAACATGCAATTGAGGCGACGCTATGCGAAAGACGTTAAAATCAGGCCAGACATATCTACACAATGTTTACGATCGTGAAACTCTACTTAACAAGCTAAAAAATGAAGGTGAGCACCGACTTACTCTTTCAATGTATCGATACCAGACGATTGAAGACCCCCAAAGCCTAAGAGACGAGTTGTTTTTGTTCTGGCAATCTTTAGGGGTCTTAGGGAGAATCTATTTAGCTAAAGAGGGAATTAATGCACAGTTTAGTATTGCAGAATCCAAGTTCAGTGAGTTTAGAGAGCATTTAGAAGGTTTCTTTCCAGGAATACCGATTAAAAAAGCAGTCGAGGACGATGACCAGTCCTTTTTGAAATTGATTATCAAAGTTCGCGGGAAAATCTTAGCTGATGGTCAAGAGGACGATTCTTACGATGTCACTAATGTCGGGCGGCATCTAACGGCACGTGAGTTCAATGAGGCCATGTCAGACTCCAGTTGCGTAGTGGTCGATGTACGCAATCGATATGAGAGTGAAATTGGTCACTTTAAGGGTGCGGTACTACCGGATGTCGACTCATTTCGCGAAGAGCTGCCTGTGATAGAAAGCCTCTTAGAGGGAAAGCAATCTAATAAGATACTTCTATACTGCACTGGCGGAATTCGCTGCGAGAAAACCAGTGCCTGGCTGCGTCATAAAGGGTTTCAAGATGTTAACCAGCTTCATGGGGGGATCATTGATTATGTGCACCAGGTCAAAGAACAGGGCTTAGAAAATAAGTTTATTGGTAAAAACTTTGTGTTTGATGGCAGGCTCGGTGAGCGCGTCTCTAACGATATCATTGCAAATTGTCATGTTTGTGGTAAGCCGGCAGACACCCATACCAATTGTGAGTGGCAGGCTTGTCATGTGCTTTTTATTCGGTGTAACGATTGCGCAGAACGCTTAGAAGGGTGCTGCTCTGAGGAATGTCAGCGACATACCCATTTACCGATGGATGAGCAGATAAGGCTGCGTAAGGCTTCACCTCAAAACCCTCCTGGTTTTTTTAAGAGCCGGCGCCGGATAGCTTTTATGGCCGAAAGGACTGGTGTTGAGCCGTCGAATTGTTAGCTTAGTGCCTAGTCTTACCGAAACAATATGCGAACTGGGATTGCGGGACGAACTTGTGGGCTGCACCTCTTTCTGCATCGACCCTCCCGGCCTCCACCGCAGTGCAGAAATTATTGGTGGCACTAAGGATCCTGACTTAGATATCATCAAGAAGCTGAACCCAACTCATATTTTAGTAAACCTCGAGGAGAATAAACCAGAGCATATCCGCCGCTGCGAAGAAATATCTGATACCTATACATGTATACCCAAATCACCGGAAGATACTCCGGTTATGTTTCGTGAAATCGGAGAGTTTTTGAAGGTCGAGGACCGCAGCGAAGAGTACGCACTCGAGGTGGAGAATTTGCTCGCAAAGATGAAAAATTCTAGCCTCCTGAACCGGGGAGGGTTGTTTAGCAAACGATTTTTGTACTTTATTTGGCGTGACCCATACATGCTCGCATCTTCAGACACTTATATCAGCCGGATGCTGGAGTTGGTTGGGTTTAAAAATGTCGCTCCAACCTCTGAAAGGTACCCGAGTGTTGACATCGAAGATATGAAAAGTGCCTCGCCAGAGGTATTGTTTTTTAGCAGTGAGCCATACCCATTTCGCAAGCGTGATGCCAAACGAATTAGGTCTGAATGGCCAGATGCTCCTGGGATTATAAAGCTCGATGGTCAGCTGCTTTCTTGGTATGGGACTAAAACAGTTTCGGCGCTTAAACAGCTGGATTCTTGGGTTTCTGGCCAGCGACAAGATCTAGTGGAGTGGGAAGACTGAGCTGGCATTTATAGAAAACGGAACCTTTGTCGAGGCAAAAATTGCGTATTGTATCAATTTTATTGGCTATATTAGCCCTCCTATGTATTGAGTAGCTATGCTATAAATCTGCTTCTATCTTTGAGGTTTAGGTGATTATCGCAATAAAAAAACTTCCCGTTTCCGTTTATCTGGGAATTTATCCAGAAGAGCAAAAAGCAAGTCAGGATGTGATGCTGAATGTGGCTATTACGGTGAGTGATTCTTATAAGGCTGGGTCAGTGGATGATATTGATCTGACAGTCAATTATGCATCGGTTGTAGAGGTTATAGATGAAGCGATCAAGAACCAATCCATTGGGTTAGTTGAAACTTTGGTAGAGCGTGTCGGACAGATGATCCTTGAGAAGTTCTCTTTAGCTCAAGCTGTAGAGGTCGAGGCAACTAAATCGGTATTTCATGATCGTGTTATGCGCGGTGCAGTGGTCTCAGTAAAAAAAGGCTTTAGTCGTGAGAGCTGATTCAGATCAACCCTACATATCGGTGAAGGGCGCCAGAGAGCACAACCTAAAAGATATTGATGTTTCTATCGAGCGAGGGACTTTGACTGTAGTTACCGGGGTGAGCGGCTCTGGTAAAAGTTCTCTCGCCTTCGACACCATTCTTGCCGAGGCCCAGAGGCGCTTTTTTTATACATTGTCGCATTACTCCAGGCAGTTCCTTGATTTGGGATCACGCCCAGCTGTTAAATCTATTTCAGGACTGTCGCCTGCTATCGCATTGGCGCAGAATGAGACGATGCCATCTAGGCGGTCTACAGTGGGTACTCTGTCTGATGTCAGCGAGCTGTTTGGGGTATTATTTGCTCGGTTTGGTCAACCTCACTGTCCGACTCATGGCCTGCCAACTAGCTCTCGAACTGTGGCTGAGATGGTAGAGCATATTAGCGATAAATTTCACGGTGAGACGGTTGCACTTTGTCTACCTCTGGCGGAGCAAAAGAAAGGCCACTTCGCTGCCAAGCTGAGATCCTATGCTAACAAAGGTTTTTCAAGAGCGTTTATTGACGGTGACGTGGTTTCGCTTAGCCCTGTCCCTGAGTTAGTCAAAGAAGAAAAACATGTTATTAAAATATTTGTCGATGTCGTTAAGGTGAATGAAAAGAATCGGCCACGATTGCAGCGTAGTTTAGAAACCGCTTTTGAAGAGGGCGACGGTTACTGCGAAGCTTTTGTGGCAAAGTCATCTAAGAGCCTCGATTTAGAAACTAAAGAGGTTTTATCCTCTTCCGGAGGTTGCCCAACCTGCGGCTATAGTTGGCCGCGTTTAGATTCTCGCTATTTTTCAGCTAACTCGCTTGGTAAGTGTAGCACTTGTCAAGGTTACGGAGTGGTGGACTCCTTTGAAGATGAAGAGTACCGCTACGAGTTTGAATTTGAAGATAGCAGTCAACTTAGCCGGCTAGATTGCGCCGATTTGCAGTGTCCAGACTGCCTTGGAGTGGGTATAGATACGAAAATGTCGGCTGTAACCTTCTTCGACTGGACTGTGCATAAATGTCAGCAAGCAACCATCTCCGAACTATTGGACCAGCTTCGAGAGAAACTGAAAACAAGTAAATCTTTTAATCCAGCGTGCCTTAGAGTTCTTGAGCAGATTCAAACCAACTTACAAAAGATCGAGGAAGTTGGCCTCGGATACTTAACCCTTAGCCGACGGATTCGCAGCCTTTCAGGAGGAGAGTTGCAGCGCCTTAAACTAGCTGGGATCCTCGGTGAAAACTTGAAGGGAGTTTTATACGTTCTTGATGAGCCTAGCCAGGGACTTCACCCTACAGAAATCACGCAGCTTTGCGATACTTTAAATCACTTAACTTCTTTAGGGAACACATTACTCGTAGTCGACCATGATGAAACCTTGATGCGCCGCGCCGACTGGATTATCGATCTTGGACCCGGTGGCGGCGAAGCTGGTGGGCAGATCATGGCGGCTTTTAGACCAAAGCAAGCCAAGCAGTTCGTTAGACAATCGATGACTGCAAAGCATTTGGCGAAGAGCATCGATTTGTCTAAAAGTCTTAGCGGTAAATTACCATCATCTACGGACCGCATTACTATTGTGAAGCCTTCTTTAAATAATCTTGCTATCGAGTCTGTAGAGTTTCAGAAACAACAGCTTAATGTAGTGACCGGTGTTTCAGGTGCTGGTAAGAGTAGTTTGGTTTTATCAGTGCTTTATGAGAATGCTCTGGCCTTTATCAATGAAAAGAAGAAACCAAAAAAATTTCCATTCCGCTACTGTGAAAAGATCACCGGACTAGAGTCCTTTACTTCGGCTCATTTGATTAACCGCAAGCCAGTCGCTAAAACCAGTGTTAGCATGCCAGCTACCTATCTGGATATATTTACTGAGCTTCGTAATTTTTACGGTAAGCTTCCTGACGCCCAAGTAGCTGGATTAACCGCGGCATCCTTCTCGCTGGCACGTGAGGGTGGTCGCTGTGAATCCTGTAAAGGTCGCGGTCTTATGAGTCTTAAGATGAGGTTTCTTGCAGATGCCAAAGTGAAGTGTCATTCTTGTAAGGGGCGCAGGTATTTGCCCCACCTTCTCGATATAACTTATCATGGCTATTCTTTGTCCGACATTTTGAATCTTAGCCTTGAAAAGGGAATGGAGGAGTTTGCTACTTTCGCAAAAATTCAACGACGGCTACAACCCGCAATTGATTTGGGGCTTGGGTACCTGAAGCTTGGTCAGCCTAGCTCGAGCCTTTCGGGCGGCGAGGCGCAGCGCCTTAAACTAGCTCCTTTTCTAGGAAAAAAATACGACGAAGGAAGCCTTATTATATTGGACGAGCCCACCAGTGGTCTTCACTTTGAAGATGTTGCAAAGCTCATGGCTTCTCTCAGAAAGTTGGTTGATCAAGGAGCGACCGTGATACTCGTCGAACACTCCTTAGAGGTCATAGCCGAAGCTGATTGGCTTGTGGATCTAGGCCCCGGTGCCGCAGTAGATGGCGGGCGACTTCTTTATCAAGGTGTGCCCAAAGGCCTTCGAGATATGGGGGGAACCCCCACTGCGGAGTACCTTAATTGAACCTAGTCACCTGAGTCTTTTTTATAAAAGCATGTCAATCAATTAGAGTCATAAGTATAAGATTAAGGTTCGACTCTAAAATAGCATTTATTCCTCGAAAGGTCGCCCCGGTTTGAGTAAGGCATAACATAAGACCCACACCAGATTTTACTTTGTGAAAGCGAAAGCGAAATATAATTTACCTCGACTCCCTCAACCTCACTAATATACTCATTAATTATATTTGGGAATTTTTTACTAAGTTTTTTCAATGCGGTTACCAATTTGTGGTTATAAATAAAATTTTTATATCTGAAACTGGGGTTGACATTAATTTCGCTGGAGATCCGGAAGTAGTGTTTGCCCTCTTTAGAGTAATTACATTTACCCGAGTTACGCTCAGAGCAGTTGATTTCGGAATCATGATTTTTATTGATCGAAATAGAACACGAGCCTTTCTTTAGGTCGCATGTCAGCATAGCTATTTCTGGTATAGCGATTGAGCCTCCAAGTGCTTTCAACAACCCGGCTAGCGAGCTAACTTCTGAGGTATCTGTTATTTTAACAGTCTCGTAGTTATCACAATCATTCTGAACCGAGCTTACACTGCCTTTATTTTTAGTAGAGTTCTGGCCACATCCTGCTACGAGGCTGAAAATACAACTTAATAAGATAAAATGCTTAGTCATAACACGTGCTCCAAGTCTTGATACATAAGTTACGCTCTCTGGGCTTACGATTGAGGGTATTATAATAGCCGATTAAGAAAATCAACTTCGATATATCACCTCGCAAACAAGCTCGATAGAAAAGATCATTCGAGTGAGCTAACGGCTCAATACGACTTGCTTTTTGATTCTTAAAAACTGCGTTGGGTCGTAATCAGTAATCGATGCACGATCACCAAAATAATTGTTTATAATTTCTACTAGATCAGTTCTGGGCTCATAAACCACAAAATGCCCACTTGGTCTCATAACCCTTAACACCTCTGTGAGAGAGTCGACAATTTGAGGTTTTCCCACTGTAGTTTGGTAGTCAATTGCGAATAAAGAATACGAAGAAAAAGTTAGGTCAAAATAGTTAGGCTCTAAAAATGGCATACTATGAGCGACTCCCTTATGTATATAGCTCTTTAAAGCAGGATCTGCAGGAGGGTGTGGGTCTACACCAAAGGCTTCGATATTATACTCGATCGATTCTCGTAACTCCTTTACAAGTGCTCCTTGGCCGCTGCCAATATCTAATACTCTTTTCTTATCTATTAAGGAAAGGTCACTAAACTCGAGCACGCGATTAAAATAACTCCTACCGCGATCCGTGTAGCCGAACTCCTGTTTTATTCCATCTTTTCCTATTACAAACACCGAGGAGCAGGAGCTACTTCGAGCGTTGGTTGTTGCGCTGAACAACTCCAATAAGACAAAAAATCTAATCTGTTTTGCTTGGCTATACATACTTTATACCGCAGTCACCGAGTCATAGGAAGGTAGTCAAATCTCAGCGCTTCTCTTAGTGCAGTCTAATTAACCAAACAAGAATTTAAATATAACTATCTATAAATTTAGAGAAAAATATCAGAAAGCTTTCAAGAGGTCTTTAGCTCAGAGGGTTTCGATATCATCGAGAGCGATAACAAATGGATCGTGGAGTCGCACACGCTAGAATTAAAGATCCAAATGCCGACCGTAAAGCATATTGGCCAACACAAGACGACT
>JANQHA010000050.1 GCA_028282865.1 Oligoflexales bacterium | reverse complement strand
AATGACTAGGCCATGGGATCTTCTACGCGAGCAAGATAAGGCGATCTTTGACTTGGTTGAGTCGGAGCTTCATCGCCAGCAGGAGGGGCTGGAGTTAATAGCTTCTGAGAATTTTACCTCACCCGCAGTGATGGCGGCCATGGGAACGCCACTTACAAATAAATATGCTGAGGGGCTTCCGGGCAAACGCTATTATGGCGGTTGCATAGAAGTCGACAAGCTTGAGCAGATCGCTATTGACCGCGCTAAGGCACTTTTTGGCGCTAAGTTTGTCAATGTGCAGCCACATAGCGGGGCTCAGGCAAATGCAGCTGCTTTTCTGGCTCTTTGTCAGCCAGGAGATATAGTATTAGGGATGGACTTGTCTCACGGTGGTCATTTAACCCATGGGGCTAAAGTTAATTTCTCAGGGACTTTGTATCAGTCTCATTTCTACCGGCTCAATGATGAGACCGAACGGCTAGATTACGAGGCTATCGAGTCTCAGGCAAAGGAACTAAAGCCAAAGCTGATCATAGCTGGTGCAAGTGCTTATGCCCGTGAAATTGACTTTAAACGGTTTAGAGAAATTGCTGATTTAGTCGGTGCCTATCTACTGGTCGATATGGCTCACATCGCTGGACTAGTGGCAGCCGGGCTCCACTCTAGCCCAGTTCCCCATGCCCACGTCGTAACAACCACCACCCATAAAACTCTGCGCGGTCCAAGAGGCGGGCTGATTATGTGGAACGATGAAAGTATCAATATTAACAAAGCTGTGTTTCCCGGAACCCAAGGTGGGCCGTTAGAACACGTGATTGCGGCAAAAGCGGTTTGCTTTAGAGAAGCTGCCGAACCTGAGTTTAAAGATTATCAAAGTGCCGTTATTTCAAATGCAGCGGCACTTGGAGAAGAGTTAGTTAAGCGTGGCTTTAAGCTGGTTTCTGGAGGCACTGACAATCACCTAGTTTTGATGAACCTATCTGGCACTGAGGTCAGTGGTAAAGACCTGGAAGAAGCCTTAGGTAAAGTAGAAATCACCGTGAATAAAAATACGGTGCCTAAAGAGAAACGTAGTCCTTTTGTGACTAGTGGTGTTCGGTTGGGAACCCCAGCTGTAACGACCCGGGGTCTCGGAGCCAGTGAGATGGTCGAGATTGCAGAATTTATCCAGCAAACTTTTAACCACATTGATAACGATGGTTGTTTAGCAGACATTCGAGGTCAGGTCGTGAGCCTTGCAAAGCGATTTCCACTTTATCCTAACTGGAGCCAGTCGTGAAGTGCCCTAAGTGTCTAAATGATGATACCAAAGTGCTTGAAAGCCGTGTCAGCCAAGAGGGCCGGAGTGTTCGCCGCCGTCGTTCTTGCGTATCATGTGGTTACCGGTATACGACTTATGAAAAAGAAGAAGAGCTGCAGATGCAAGTCGAGAAAAAAGACGACAGCTTCGAAGCGTTTTCAAGAAAGAAGATCGCTAAAGCTATCGAAGCCGCCTGTATTAAACGCCCAGTATCTGTCGGAGATATCGATGCGATGGTAGCTAAGATTGAGCGTTCACTACTTGAGCGTGGTGAGCGGGTTATTACCAGCCGCGAGATTGGTGATCTGACTATCGACCACCTCAAAGCTATCGATCATGTCGCTTACGTGCGGTTTGCTTCGATCTATAAAGATTTCAAAGACCCAGACGAGTTTCGTCAGGAACTCGAAGATCTCAGACGTTAATCATGTTTACTGGATTGGTACAGCATACGGTAAATATTTCTGCTGTTAAAAAATCTTCCGATCAATCTGGCCTAACCATATCATTTCCTTTCGTTGATAATTTTCCTAAATCTAACCTCGGTGATAGCATTGCTGTGAACGGATGTTGCTTGACAGTGAGTACCATCGAAGAAGGTCACCTAAGCTTTGATGTTTCTAAGGAAACCCTTCGATGCACTAACCTCGGAAAGTTATCAGCCGGCTCTTCGGTTAACCTCGAATGGGCCCTTAGCCTTGGTGATCGTTTAGGTGGTCACTTGGTATCTGGGCATATCGATGGACTGGCTGAGTTACGTGAAAAATCCGTCACCAATGACAATGGATTAGAACTTAAGGTAGCGTGTCCTAAAAATTTATCAAAATACTTGGTGACCAAAGGCTCGGTTTGTATTGATGGGATTAGTCTCACTATCAATGAGTTAACTGATTTTGAAAAAGAATCAATCATTTGCCTAACTATTATTCCCACCACAATGGCTAAAACTACTTTAGATTCTTTAGAGCCCGGATGGTGCTTTAACCTAGAGGTTGATATGATGGCTAAGTTTGCGGTTCGGATGCATGAGCGGGGCTAATCTATCATCAATTCGCCCCAACTTTATTGTTGCCCCCCAATTCGAAGGCATTCAGAAAAAAATTTTTCTTCATATGAAAGAACCGACCGCGATTGTATTCAAAGTTCAAAAATTTATTTAAATCACCATACCCTATTTTACTGTAAATATGCGGAGTAAGAACCCCTATATGAGCACCATACTCAAAGCTATCACCTACAGTTGCTAGCTCCGTCATTATCGAAGAAAAGATAAAACTGTACAGCTTTGCACCAAATAACAGGCCCGGATCCCTACTTTTGTTGGCATCAATAAGTTCAGCGAGGCTTTTTAAACGAATAGCTGCTCTAACTGCGACATCACCTACGAAGCTCATTTGTTCAAAGGAAAGTCTATTTAGTCCAGAAAAGTAGACAGCAGGAGACCTTAGGTCTAAAAGCCCACGCTCTAACTTGTGGTAAGCCGCGGTATTGAAGCGAACAACGAAACGACCAGAGTTCCAGTTATCAGAAATAATACTATCATCTTTATCGAACTCAAGTGCGATTTGTGAACCGACTTTAGGGAATACAGGACTGCTTGACTTGATTGACTTGTAGTTTTCTTCAAATTCAACCAAAGCGATTGATATCGGATAATTATTACTACTTTCAAGTGGTTTTTGCATCAAAGTGAGAACTTCATGTACCGCGATGGCAGCTTTCAGCTTGCGCGCATAAGATGCCTTGTACCGATAACCTATCGTAGCCCAGCGAGAAGGGTTTAATACCACCCGTCTTTCTTCGATAAAGTTTTTTGCAGTCGACACCCGCCCATTACTTGTCAGGGTATTGTCTAAAGAGAAGCGATTAGGTCCCATGAGACCTTCAAGTGCTTTTAGATAACGATAGGCTAAATCATGATCAATATTGACTAGTGTACTTTCATTAGTCGAAAACTCGTAGCCAGCATCGCTAAGAATCAATAGGGCAAATAACCCCTCAACTGCACTGGTCCAGAACTCGACCTTAAAACGATGGATAGCATCTTGTGAGAAGCTATTGTCCGGGAGAATCTTTTGGTGAAGACCAGCTTGTACCAACGCTCCTTCAAAGTCACCACCATTCCCTCCAGCGTTACCTCCGAGGGTCATTTCTTGACTAACAGAGTACGAACAGTGGAATAATGCAATCATTAAGATCGCCAACCTCGGTAAATGTTTTCTCATAAACCCTCGCTTTCATGAACTATGGTACTGATATTATTTGGCTGCAAAACCGATCTAGGAAAAAGCTGTATGGCCATTTCATAAACCTCATGGCATGAAGTAGTAGACATTTCCTCACAAAAATCGTTCTGAAACTTTCGAATTAACTCTTTTGCTTTAGAGATGCGTTTTGCATTGATTGGAAGCGTGATAAAAGTAAAATCGCGAAGCTCTGTAGGAAACCGGTATAAAGCAGTTCGTGCATCATTTAGATTCGATTCGTGACGACTCCTGAGAGCGGCATTTGGTACACCATCGGTAGTACATATATTCTCTCCTGCAAAACTATATTTGTCGCCCTTTTTATCCATCAACTTTAATTCTGCAAGTGTTTCAAGTGCTTTTAGTGCTTTTGAGATTGATATACCAAGCCTATTCGCAACCCACTTTTCAGTTCCTACGAAACCATCAGTTTCCGCAAGACTTAAAACTGCAAAATAGACCCAATCTGAAACGACTTCAAATTGCAAATCTTCGATTCGTCTTCGCTGATAATCTAATCGCGACTGCTCACTATTTCTTAATTCAGACGTTGTCTTATCTTTCTTATCAAAGGTTTTTTCTAGCTCACGATATTTTTGCGGAGATAAAGTTAACTTGCGAGCTAATAGCAAAGCCTTTTTCCTTGAGACAATTCGCTTGCCATTGATAATTTGGCTTATTGCAGATGGGCTCTCATCTAAATCGCGACTAAAAGCTCTCAAAGAATACAGACCATTCTTCGTCTTTCGCAACTTAAGCTCCCGAAAAAGGTACGATCGCAATAAATTTTGGCCAATCTGACTCATAAATCTCCAAATAGAAGAGTCGATTATAATATTTTTAGAACTGTGTCAAGATTTTGACACAGATTGTTTCAAAAGTAGTTCGGCAATGACTCAAACCGTGCTAGATATCTGGTGCGCGCAAAAATTTAAGGAGCTTACACTAACTGACCATAGCCATATATTGGCGGCGGTCAAGAAAGGGGAATTAAAATGAAACCAAAGATTTTAACACTTACTTACGCATTAATATCATTCGTTTGCTACACATCACAATCGTTTTCCTTCGAAGCTAAGGCGCTACCGAGGCTTGAAACTGCGTATTTTGATCCAGGTAGCTTAGAGGTTGATTTTGTATCACCTGGACGTGTTTTGTGTCCTGGTGCCACAATTTCTTTAGATGTCTATTCCTGCCACGAGAATATAGGGGTCGTATATACCGATAGTGACGGACATCATATCAATGCAAGAATTGTCGCGCCTACACCAAAAAAACTTCCCTGTGACCCTCAAATGTCAAAAGTTAAATTAAGTGCACACACATGTAGTTTTGAGATAAATAGTATTCCTATTAAGTTTAAGCTTTTAGGGGACCGTTATACGGTCATTGCAAAGACAGCAAAAAGATATAGGTGCAATACAAAAGATTATTCGATTTTTGTCTCTACTCGAGATGACTACAGAAATTATGTCGCATGGGGATCTCCGCATAGAGACTCCGCATCCGAAAGAAAATGGCTTCGAGTAGCGATTGCTACACCTAGCGAAAACCGAGTAGCTAATTTTCCAGAAGATCTTCTAAAGGCTCAAGATTACAACATCATAGATTTCGAAAATGCGGCATCTCCGTCAGTTATCGTGGTCGATGACTATAAACCCGGAAAAAATGGTTTAGATATTATTCGTAAATTAACTTTTGAAGGTATCTCTTCAATTGGAAGAGTTTCGTTAGTGACAAAGTTTGGTGAAACACAAACAGGCAATTGCAAAAAACTAGATGAATAGGTGTTTATTGGCAGCGGTGACACTCATATTTGAGAATGAGTGTCATCTTATCAATCTTTAATAGTTTAACTTTCTAAACAGTTCACACAGGAAAAAGAGAAATGAAATTGATCATAACATCTTTGTATTTTATTTTTTATTCATTTTCAGCATTTGGAGTATCTCCATATGTTATAAGTAAAGGTAAGATTAAAGCTATATTGACAAGCCGAGAAGTTACTAAGCATACTTTCGGAGCAATTCAATCTATTCAATTTCGAGGTCATAAAG
>JANQHA010000580.1 GCA_028282865.1 Oligoflexales bacterium | reverse complement strand
AACCCCGATATTAGTTCCCTCCCCCGGGACCGAAATCCATCTCGACTATTTTGAAACTAACTGGATTGATCACAGCGGCAAAACCCAACCACTTTTTCTCAGATCTAGCCCCGAGCTTCACCTAAAAAGAATACTTGCCGAAACGGATCATCAAAAAATTTTTGAAATAGCCAAGACCTACAGAAATAACGGGGAATACTCCGACTGGCACCACCCCGAATTTACCATGCTTGAGTGGTATGAAGTCGGGATTTCTTTCGAAGATTATATGACCCAAAATGAGGAGCTGATTAAACAGGTTTTTTCTACATTCGATTCTGAATTTAAATTACCTGCGACCTTTCCTAGAGTAACAGTTACTGACGCCTTCTTCGAATTCGCTGATATTGAACTAACCGACCTTGACCCAGAATTGGGAACCAAGGCTAAACTAAAAGGTTATCATTCGTGTAAGGACGAAGATGATTTTGAGACTGCATTCTTCAAAATCATGCTAGATATTGTAGAGCCTAAGCTAAAAGAGCTAAATGCTTGCATACTTTACGACTACCCTGCAAGCATGGCATCACTAGCAACAATCGAGGATGGTCGGGCAAAGAGATTTGAAGTCTACTTGAAGGGCATTGAAGTCTGTAATGCGTTTAAAGAACTCTTAACACCTAAGGAAAACCGAACTCGCATCGAGGATTCGAATCGCATAAGAGAAGCGCTTGGTAAACAATCTATACCTATTGACGAGCTATTTCTAGCCGCCCTGGAAAAAGGCTTGCCGCCCTGCTGCGGAAATGCCCTAGGGTTAGACAGGCTTTTGGCGATTGCACTTGGAGATGGATCGATTACTAGGGTTGTTCCGTTCAGAGGAGAAAGTTAGACGCCAATCACCCGCTATATTTTATTACATGCTGTTCTAATTCTCATAAATATACTTAAAAAACAGCACCCTAAGGTATTTACCTTGTATCCAATTCTCAGATTTGCTACCTCCTTTTCCAACCAAGGTTACGAGGTAAAAATGGGCTTCAAAAATATTATCCTTTATTCAGCCATGCTAGCTGGCGTCATAAGCAAGCAATCATATGGGGCGCAAAATCATTGCAATCAAGTCTTTGGTTCTGCATCTGATGGAGACAAATTAAATTGGGATCAGCCGATCTCTGTCAAGCAAATTTTCATCGGAAATACGGTGTACCCACTTACTAAGGATTTGGTTTTTGACTTCTCAGTAAAGCAGCGAACACCGGTCATTCCTTCCGAATTCTTAAATATAGGTATTAAGTTTCCTTTAGGGGTATCACCCTACGAAGCAATAATTCAGATGTTTGAAAAATTTCATATTATATTTCAGCAGCTAGCACCCATTATTCCAAGCGAGAGAACTGAGAGTCAAAAGGATCAATGGTCGGCAATTTCAGCCCTAGTAGACATCAATGCTCATAGAAACTTGACGCCGGTCCTCTACCGATGGTCAGGAACCATTGAGTCTTTGCAGCCTTTAGTTATTAAATGGATTAACGAAGCCGAAACTCAGTTGACCCTATCTCAGGCCCCTTCTGATTTGCCAAGGTATGGAATAGGAAGCAATATAAACGCACTTGTGCTATGGGACAGAAGCTTGGAGCAAGTAACCCGTATTTTGCATCTGGAATATGAAGATAAATTGGATTTATGAGGCAATAGCTGCACTACAGGTAGTGCGCGAGATGACGAACTCACGCGGCTAGATAGTTGAGGTTCTTTCTAGAGTGTGCTGGTGCTTCATTTCCTATTATTGAGTCACAATCAATTTTATCGTTCGACTATGACCGAACACTTTCTAAAAAGATTAAAACATATTGATATTTAGGTATCATGCTGCCTTACCTCACTTTACCAGAGTCGTTGACAATCCTCAGCAACCTTGCTACTAACCCTAGCAACATGAACTCCGGAGGACTTGCATGAAATTCCTACTCAAGCTTTGTTTGCTTTTATACGCGCTGCCCAGTATCGCGAGTAGTGATTTAACCGAATCCATCCAGACAGTTAAGACTAAGTTTTTGCATGGACAGGGAAAAGTTTTAGCTATTACTATCGACACAAAAAATCGAGTTTCCTACTCGAAGCTACAGTCTTGGAAGACAGAAGAGTTGGCCGAGATTAGCTTTTCTTGGGTACAGAACCAGACCG
>JANQHA010000568.1 GCA_028282865.1 Oligoflexales bacterium | reverse complement strand
ATCGAGTAGCCTTCTCTTTGGCGCTTAACTGACTGGCGATAATTTTTTTTGCCTGTTGCTGGTCAATTTTATCACGCTTACATAGACGGCGCAGTTGTTCTCCAGATGGGCAGTAAGTACACCAAACCTCCTTATAGCGGCTAAACGTCCCGGTCTCGATAAGAAGACTCGCCTCGTAAAACCAGAATTTAGTGTCGTCAATGATGCCGTGCTCTTCGAGATTTTTAATTAGTAAATCAAAAATAATGGGGTGCAGTATAGATTCAAGTAGACTTTTTTTGTCGTGATCTTCAAAAATCAAATCAGCCATTTTTTTTCTGTCTAAATGACCTTTCTCTGTAAGAATTGAGGCACCAAATTTATCTACTACTTCAGCTAGCCCTCTACTGCCAGGTGCCACCGCCTCCTTGGCCAGTTTATCGGCGTCTACCACATGATAGCCCAGGTCTCGGAGAATCTGGGCAACTGTAGATTTGCCGGTAGCGATTCCCCCGGTAAGCCCAATCCCATATTTTTTTAAAACTTCAAAGTAGCTCACCTAGAATCCCCATTCCATTTTGACTCCTAAATAAGGACTTATTTGCTTTTGTTTTAGAATAGCATCTTCATCATAGACTATACCAATATTAACCCTAGGAGGTGGCAGTTTATTGCGATAAGAAAAGTCCTCCGAAAAATCCTCTTCTGGTTCAAGGGTATCCAGCCGATCTTCGGTTGCTGAGTTATCTGGCAATTGATCTTCAGTTTGGCTTTCTAAACCGGGTGCGTCTTGTATTTCCGGATTCGAGTAATTAAATCCAAGAGTGTGGTTTTCGTTGGTTTCGTAGTCAGGTGTTATGGTATTATCCTCGGAGTTTTGATCATCTAAACGATAGTCTCGAATGTCAAATTCTTCTGAGGATTCTAGGTTTTTAGTTGGTGGTAAACTCAAACTTGAGTATCTTAAGTCTAAGTTTGGTCGGTAGTCGTTGAGAAACCTTCTTGATTTTTTGGAGCGTCGCTTCTTCTTTTTTACCGGCTTAGGAGCGTTAAATATGGCTTCGCCGACTCCAGCGGCCCATAGACCTAAAAATCCATAAAGACCCATTTGCTGCTGGCTTCTTTTCTTAGATACATAGCTAGCTGTCAACGACTCGAATTCTTCCTTTTGCTCGTCAGTGACGTCATCTCTTTGGAAGTATTCTTCGGCTTCGGTAACTGCTTGGTCGGCATCAGATTTATTAGTCCAATACCAATATATGGCGAATGCCTCAGCTGCTAGGAATGCTCCTCCTAACCAGTCCTTTCCATTTTGAAATTGTCCTGCCCCGAAGGGTAGTAATGATATTAAAATATTGGGTTCCGCTGAACTCCTTGATTTCCTTTTTTTACGTGGTCTTCTTTTCTTACGCTTACTAGATTTCTTCGGCGACTTTAAAAAGTCACTACTGGAGGAATCATATCCGTCCATTTCAGGAATCGGAAGCGGTGCTGGTGTGGTAGCAGCGGGAGGAGGAGCGACTGGAGCTGTATACGCAGGCGGAGCATAAGGTGCTGGAGCGTAAGGTGAAGCCTGCGGGTATACTGGAGCCGGTGCTGGGGCGTAAGGCTGAGTTGGGTAAGGGTAAGCTGGTTGTCCGTAAGGGTTTGTAAGGCCGTACGGATTGTAAGCCGGTTGCTGTTGTTGGTAGGGCTGCACTGGACTGTAGGGCTGCGGTGCCTGGTATTGAGGTTGCGGCACCGGTGCTGCTGGAGGCAAGGCCTCCTCACTCTCGCTAAATAAGTCGTTTCCAGGGTTCGGCAAGTAGACTCCTTTAGCTCGAGGCTTATTTGCTTTCGGCTGGATGCGTCGCTTCTTAGGACTACTCTTAGCCATTGGTTTCGGCTTTGGTTTTGGCTTTTGAAGTGTAATCGTATAAGTATTTTTCCGGTTCGCGAGCACTCTAAGTTTAGCTTTTTTGCTCACATACCCTCTCGCCGTTAACTGGATGGTTACTATTCCGGGTTCTGCTTCGATTAATGATCCGACATCTCCAGCTAGGATTCCATCGACTGTTAATGTCGCTGTTTTTACATTGGATTTAATAACTAAGTATGTCGTTTTAGTCACTACAGATGGGATTGCTGATTTTGGCTTGCTGCGTCTGGCACGGGTCCTCTTGACCATCTTCGACTTAATTGTATTGAAAAACCCTATGACGCGTTCATCCAAGACCTCGTTACTAGATATGGTTGTAGAAGGATTGGCGGCAATGGCTCTCTGAAACGAACTTTGAGAGTTTCTGGTCTTTTTTAACATATACTGGGAGATACCTAAGTACTTATATATCTGTGCTTTAGCTTTCGGTTTCAAGCCTCGTCTCTTAGATGCCGCCTTTAATGCAGATTCGGCTCCTCTAAAGTCACCTCGGGTATATTTCTTATAACCGATACTCAAACTTTGTGCATGAGACTTATCAGAGAAGACCGCTAATGATATATGGGCAAGGCACACTGCTGCAATTAGCAGTTTTGTTTTTGCTAGGCAAGTGTAGATTTTGACTAGTAAGAACTGCACTTGCTAACGACTCCTTTCCAGTGTGATCATAGGAGCTGATAGCTTTTGACCAGGTTTAAGCTTTAAACTTCGTGAGTATGTTTTGTACCCGGTACGCCTTAATTCAATTTTATAAGTTCCCGTAGAAACTTTGATCCAGCCACTACTCATAGTCTTGTCAATAGTGGTTCCAACCCTTCGACCGTCGACATAAATCTCCGCGGCTGGTTGCGAGCTGATACGAAAATATGCTGGTTTGTTTGCTACTCTAGGCGGATTTATAGGTTTTTTAGTAGTAGTTGCTGCTGGTTTTTGTCTATTTACTGGCCTAGCCTTACTGGTTGGCGGCTTTATCTCATTGTTAGGCTTTGGCCTGTGATCTAAAGGCTTTTTTATGTCTTTGATTGGCTGCCGCCGTGGTTTAGTAGTTACTTTTTTAGTTTTAACTCTAGGCTTACGTTTGTTGTTGATGGGCTTCTTGTGAGTCTTCTTTTGAACTTTTAATGGCTTAGTAACTTTCGCTTTAGGTTGACTTTTGATGTCCGTGTTTCTTTTGGACTTGGATAGGCTTTGCTGAAAGAAGTAAAATCCGGCTATAGAAAGAGAGATAAACAGAGCTATTAGGAAAAAACCTGCGAAATTGACAAGTCTATTATTTGTTGGTGAGGCATAGGTTATATGTTTTTTATAGAAGTTTACTGGTGCTTGGCGTTTTGGCAATCGGGGTCTCATCCGCTTCTTTTGTTGGCGAAATTGATTCGATATACTTGAGGTGTAGTGAGGTGGCCTAGTCACTCTTGGGGGTATTACATTGATGAGCCTGTCTCTTCTAGGGCCGGCATTCTGTTGTGAAGCTAGCTCTTGCCGATTGATTCTCATATTCGATTTTTGAATTGGATGGTCGAGTGAGTTTTGGTTAGCTATGCGTAGCGAATCGGCATTTTCTTGGTTTGATACCATGCGGGTGTGGTTTATTTTGGTGGTGGAAGATTTTACTTGTTTTTTACTAGACCTATTCTTTTTAAACTTCGCCGGTACAGTCGCTTTATTTGTGAAATCAAGTTTTCTAAGCCGTGCTTCGAATTTTTCTCGATCTTTAAAATACCTTTCCAGCTCGATGTGACTCTCTTCGAATTGATGCCTGGCTAGAAAAATATCAATATCTTTTGCGAAGGTTCGTGCTTCTTGGTAACGATGCATGGGATGTTTTGCCATCGCTTTACAAATCATCTTATTAAGATCAGAAGGAAGGTTGGGTACATGGTAGATTGGTGGTTTAAATTTACCTTCACAGATCTTCAATACAATGTCATGTGTGGTGCTACCGCTGTAGGGAAGTTTATTAGAGATAATTTCGTAAAATAAAACCCCTAGGCTGTATAAGTCACTCCTTGAGTCGACAGACTTTCCACGTATTTGTTCGGGAGACATGTAACTTGGAGATCCCATGAAAGTGCCTGTCATAGTCATCGACTGTACCCGGTTGTTTTTTGCGATGCCAAAATCCATTAGCCGTATGCCGCCTGAGTTTAGAACGAACACGTTTTCTGGCTTTACGTCTCTGTGCACGATCCCAGCATTGTGTGCAGTATCAAGAGCTTTTAGAATCTCTCGACAGATCATTGCCGCTATAATTGGGTGCAGCCAATTTCCTGGAAAACTTTTAGCGTATTCTGAGAGGTTAGAACCATGGAGAATCTCCGTTACCATCCAGACATCTTCCGACTGTTCACCAGAAAAGTCATATACCTTTAGGATATTCGGATGGTTGAGTGAGGAGATTGCTTGGGCTTCGTGAAAAAACCTTTTTCTAATATCTTGATTTCCCGACATATGCCGATGCAAAAATTTAACGGCAACTTTTCGGCTTAGCTTTTCGTCGTAAGCGACATAGATGTTAGCCATGCCGCCTTCGCCAATTTTATTTTGAATGCGATAACGACCGCCGAGGATTTTCCCTCGCATTGTCCTAACCTCATTTCTAACACTATATTGAATCAGTTATATATCGGTAAGTTATTGAATTTCTTTAGAGGAGTGGGTTGTTTTATCGGGTTTCGAGACCGCGTAACTGCTGTTCACACGGGTCCCGATCTACCTTGTTAGGCTATGTCGTGCGGTAATATATCGTGAAATGAAATAAACTGCTTAAAAGGGCTATAAAATCTTAGGTTTGTAACAGAACTGGAATAAATACATGCATAGGTTTCAACTTGTTGGGCAAAACGACTTTTCTCAAGGTTCACTTTCATAAGTTCTCCCCATACCGGGTGAATTTGTTTTTCACGTTTTTCAATAATATTTTTGATAGTTTTATTAAATACGGTTAATACTTCTTCTTTTTCAGTGACTTTGTCATCAAGCTTTTCAAGCTCTCGCAATAGGTGGGAGGATTTCTTTTTGTCACCAAGGCCAGCGGCATTCTTAAGTTGAAAATCAAGCGACCTTCTAAGCGATCTTAGCTTTTGTAATTCTTCATCTAGAACCTCTCGCTCTCGAAGAGAGTCCTGAATCTTCTCTAACTCTCCTTTGGTTTCCTCAAGTCGATGGAGCTCGTGCTCGAGTTCCTCGACGATTAACATAGTCCGCCAATTCACCAAACCTTTGGAGCTGATGATATCACCATATATATGGTCTCCAACATATAATACTTCATCGCCAACAATCCCGACTACCTCTTGGAGTTTAGCAGCATTTCCTTTGGCGTATATGTAGCCACGTTTCAAAGTGTCATCACAGACCTTAGACTCGCCAGTAGATATATTAATTTCTTCAAAAGGGTTCTTTGATGTGAAGAACTTAGGTTTCTGTCCGTTTACAATAACTAAGTCAAAAAAGTCCCTCCATGATTTGAAGTCTTCTGGTAACGTATCATTTAGAAGATAGCCCATAATCGCGTCGGTATACTCCCAACCAGAGTTAGTTAGTAGAAATAGGCTTTTACCACCACTGATCAACCTTTTAAGTGCTCCACACAGGTGCTTGTCTTTTTTAATGTAATGGCTAGGAGTAGCCATCACTTTATCTTTAATCGAGCCATCAGCATGGCTTAAATCGATATAGTGCCTTAGATCATGATATATTTCGGCGTACGATTTTTTGATTCGTCCTGGGTGACGATCCATAAAGTCAACTATCTCAACAAACAGCTGCACCTCGCTAAGTGAAAAGAATGTATCAACTGATTTCAAATTTTCGGCTTTAAAACTCTCTGAGTTGTACAAACGGTGCCGCTCTTCCTTGTCGAGTCGTCTTTTCCCGTGAAATGCGGTTTTAACATATTTATGTGCGTCAACCTTTAGCAAGTTGCCACGCTCATGATCTACTAGGAGCCCACGGATAACACTTGTAGGGTCAAATTGCAGCTTCTGCAGTTCTTTGGGATACCCGGCTGCAATAAATTTGTCTAATGTTTTCTCAAACGCTACTGCCTCAAAGTTTATATGATTATAAGGGGCTAATGTATGATCCATATCGAAGCCGATGGA
This sequence comes from Oligoflexales bacterium, assembly GCA_028282865.1. Taxonomy (GTDB): domain Bacteria; phylum Bdellovibrionota_B; class Oligoflexia; order Oligoflexales; family CACXFL01; genus JANQHA01. The sequence continues at coordinate 964 of JANQHA010000568.1, read as the reverse complement.
TTTTATTGACCCCATATTAAGAGACCTGTTTACATAGATCTTTTGCCATTTTTTAAGACTCATATGATCCCTTTTTACTTAGATTTCAAATTTTAGTCCTACTTGTACCCTTACTTTTCCACTGAGATCGAGAAGTTTTCTTGAGTATACAACTGTTGCTGGTGTTTGGCTGTAAAGCTCACCGTCAATCAGAACCTTAATCTTATCAAATTTTGTTCCCGCTAAAAAAAGTTTTGATGGCTTAGGGCTACGTATTGATAGACCGGATGATGACATGTCTAACACGTGTTTTGACAATATAGTTTCCTGATCGTACGGGTTTTTGATTTCGCAGATAACATGCTCGTCCATAGTGAACGGGAAGCGTTCAGTCTGTCTGGTTTCTTCAATCTCACTTAGCTCACCAAATGGAAAGAGGATGTTTTCTCCGTCTGATTCAATCTTTGAGCTACTAAATCTAAGCATGTTTGCTTGAAGAGAAAAGTTTTTAGACTCAGTCGTTTTGCCTATATATTCCGGAGGCACTCGATTTTGTAACGAAACGTGATCATTGGTGACTTCAAGGATATATGTTTGAAATACAATATCCACATTCTCCGATGCAAATGTTACTGGTGTTCTTTCGCTCATACATTGCTGTAGCGTTTCCAAGCTGCTTGGATTGATTCCCATACTAGTCTTCCTTTTTTGTGAAAGCTATATCGCTAAAACGTTCGACAAATCTAAGCACTCTATCTACATTAGGAAATGCCATGGTGTAGGTTGCCACTATATTATGTTCTGTTCGTTCGTATTCTTTGAGAGTTGCATTTTGATTACTTATATAAGTGTATTTAAGGGCAAGCCTTTTAAACTGCCTATAATCCCAGTTTAAGCCAAGTTGTATAATCATTCCAGTATCGGTTCTTTGGCACTGCTCTGGTACCTTTGCGGTGTGGGTGCTGGTTTTTTCAAACACGCAGCC
>JANQHA010000535.1 GCA_028282865.1 Oligoflexales bacterium | reverse complement strand
ATAGTAGTTAAATTTAGCAGTGCGTGACAATTCAAAGAGGTGGTCTAGTAGCTTATCAATATCGCTTCGGTTTAAGTTGATAGGAAACTCCCATATATCTCGGCTTTCGATATTTGCGTAGGTTTTAATAACTTGATGAAACTGCTGAAAGGAATACTCACCCCAAAACTTGCCAGTCAGTCCTCCATATGCATATTTAATTGCTCCGGTCTCTTCCGATATATTTGCTGCAAACCCTAAGATTTGATCTAGGTTTGATGGTGTCGAGTTGCTTACGTTTAACGGGTGTACAGGGTCATCGCTGAATCTAAGGAACGCATGGCCAAAAACTGATGCGGGATGCGAAGGAAACTGTGCGGCAAATATGATGGAAACATGTCGATGCGGTATCGCTCCTTTCCATTTGGTAAGCACTGAACAGTGTTCCACTGAAAAAGTCTTCTCTTGAAGAAACTCTGAGATTACGCGTGATCTATATGGATAAATGCATCTGTAGCTACTGTCGCCATCGATCCCATAGATCTTGTTATTTTTTTGGTATGCTCGGATGTTCGCCAAGAACTCCTCTTTGGGATTGGTTTTCCCGTCTTTAGATATGAAGAAAAGGGATGAATCGACTCGACTTTTCCATCCTGTGAAACCTTTCTCATAATGCATCGTTTTGATCCATTTGTTTTGCACTGAAAAAGAAGCTGATTTTTCATTCGATCCAAATACGTCACTGATCCCAGCTACTAGAAAAAGGGTCATTAACAGTATCTTTACCATTCTCAAAGTCTCATTGATTGAATTAATTACAGCGTCCAGATATAATAGCTCAACTACCTTTTTTGATAAGATAAATTTTTAATCTTAGGAGTTTATAGTGAAAATTATTGTTACTGTGCTGCTGTTTATGTCATCTTCTCTTGCGTTCTCCTACAACGATAAGAAGTGCTTTGGAATGTATACCAAAAATGCTCTTCGTAAGTATGACTATAAGTACCTCGGGCCAACCAGTGTGACCTCTGACACAACCACTAAGGAGGGTTCGACTAAAGTTACCACCCAGAACTCCACTCAAGGTAGCACTATGGCAGTCGACCCGACTGTTTTTGGCAAAAGGTTTATTAGTTCGACTCAGTACAGTTCATCGTTTGGTGAGTGTGCAATGTTTGGGTTCCATGATATGGAAAAGGAGCGCCAATATTATATCGCTGTTAACACTGCCGATATTAAACGTGATATAGCCTTTGGCAAGGGAACTCATATCGATGCCTTGAGTAAGTTATCTGGTTGTACAGCAGGTTCGGCTGGGCTCCTTGGTTCTGCACTAAAGAGTAAATTTTCACAGATTCAGGACTTAGAGAATGATAGCTATAAGTTCTCTGAAGTGATTCATCAGACTATTATAGGTCACTCCAAGCTCAAGCAAAGGTGCCTTCAGTTTCCAGAAGTCGGGTAGGCTAGGCTGAGAGGTGAGATAACCTGTTTCAGTTATTTGATTACCAGTACTTTACAGCAAAACTCTCTTATCCATTAGATAAGAGAGTTGACCTAGTTACCACTCAATGAAATTATTTTACTTCTATTCCTAAATCGCTTCCTGACACTCGGTCGAAGAGAAGTTAGCAAGGAAACGGGGTGGTAGCTTTAAGCCACGAGCCATCTTGCGGCCATGTCGTTTGCCGAAA
>JANQHA010000517.1 GCA_028282865.1 Oligoflexales bacterium | reverse complement strand
AATTAGCAATCGAGAGATACCTGCCGATATTAGCGGACGACTTATCGAATCAAAGTTCTCGCAATAGGCGTACAGAGCTTAGTGATAAGATGAGTTTATTAAAAATAGTGTTAACAAAAGTTAAAGAAGATAAAGCACTCACCGTGTGGGAGCAAGAGTACTTCCTCCCTGACATTATCGGCAGTAGCCTGGCAAAGTCATACTCTCCTGCTAGGAGTTCTAAATCGAAATCTACAGAACCTAAGAAGAAAACCTCAGTAAAAAGATCTACATCTAAAGGCACTAAGAGCAAAAATGCCGACCATGAGTTAGCTCGCAAATTTTTAGAAGAGTTAAGAAAAGAACAAAGCGGTGTTCATGTGCTTATTCTTGGGCAAAAGGACTATATGCTTGAAAACTCAAAACGAGATGATCCGACTGAGCTTGCTATATTCAATGACCTCTTCGACAAATTCGATGATATAGGTACTCAAATATCAGTGATAGAAAGTGTAGTAGAAATACTGGAAGCAGGTAGACCTATTTCAGCTGAACAGCGAGAGACACTAGCAGACTTTGTCAACGAAAGACTAAGTCGAAGTCGTGATAAGGTAACACCAGCAAAAACTACTACAAAGCCCTCCAGCACTAAAACCCCGACAAAAGCCAGATCAAAAAAGCGACCGAGCTCTCAAACGGCATCGCGGAAACCAATCTTTAACTCAATTAGCAGTCTCTTAGATGGACTAAATAAACCTAGAAGCAGCACCTTCCCACATTTGAGAGACGGCGTCGCGAGTGAATGGATTTTTCTTAACGCGAGAAAAAATGCTATGTCGCTTTTAGTGGGAAATAATTATGAGGCTATAAAGCCTGAAAAAGAAAAATTATACTTAGCTACAGCAAAAAGCATTATAGATGCTGGATTCTACGTCTTATATGACGGGGAGTCACGGATTGCCGCCAAGATGAATAAAGTAGTTGGTAAATATGGGGTTGCAATATGCGCTCGGCCAGCCACCATAAACCGGATAAAATTTTCTCGGGCTGTTGTAATAGAAAACCCTTATCTGAGAATGGAGGCATTCCAAGAGACGCTTAAGGCTATTACAAGTAGAGACTCTATCACCGGCCTGGGCCTCATGCTCAATCACGCGGTAGATTATATTTTAGATCCTTCCCGAACTTGGACTGACGGTATATCTAAATTTGTATCTAAATCTAGTAGGTTCGGTTTTGGACTTACTCAAAAAACAGGATATCCAATTTTAAAAACGGACCCAGATGCTTTAGCCGAAATTTTAGGTACTTCAGCCTCCGAACTAAAACCGTTAGAGCCGTTCAACCTCAAAAAATATGCGGAGACCTTCTACGAAGCGGACGAACGTCATGTCATAAACCTCGCCACAAGCATGACCGCAGGTATAGAAATGCTAACAAAAGGTTCGTCAGGAGAAAGTATCGCGGGTGGAGCAGCATTATTCGGATCTTCCTCGCACCCTGGATCATTCGCGCAGTTGACCTACAATTTGGTTTATACGCTTGGGAGCATGGGAATACCGATTGTAACCGGTGGTGACGATATTGGGGTTATGCGCCTTGGAAACGCAGCAGCCTACGATTCTGGAACTCATTCGATTGGAATTCGCACGTATGGCCCTGAGTTTAAGCGAGTCCAAGATGACCTTATAAATAATCCAACTAAATACCAGACTCGAACTATAGCAGCTTATGGCTATCATTCACGGATTCCATTGCTACTGCACAGGCGTCAGGTTATTGCCGCTGCACCTGGTGGCACGGGAACCATGAGAGAGCTTGGAACGGCATTTGTCGCAGCTGCAAACCATAGCTCGAAACAGTCACCGTTATATATGTTTATTGGTACCGACTATTACGAACCTTTATATAAATGGCTTAAAGCGGAATCGTCTCTACCGTTGATTTTTAAAAAATCTTTAAGCCTTATAGAAAGCTCAAAAGATGTTTCCAGAACTATTAAAAATTATACAAAAAACTTTTCTGCTGCCAGAACCAAACTGCTAAAAGATAAACCTAGTTACCCCAGGCACGGACCGCGAAACATCAACTATTAATAGAAGGGGAAAAATTCAAATAGCTTATAGATAAAAACCTTAACCTTTATTTAGTTAACAATTAACATTTAATGCCTCGTTAATAACATCATTCACCTCCCTTTTTTTACAACAAGTAAATACGCACTGCGAGACTTGCAGTCGATTGTAAAATACTCGAACATTTATGCCGCAATTTTTAGAATAGACACACTCGAAACGCTTGACTCTATATTTGGCGCATGCTAACACGCTGATTGAAGAATTAACAAAATATATTTTGCGAATAACAAAATCAATTGGAGGGTGTGGACCATTAATTTCTACATGATAATTATTAAACCAAAGTATCTTCTAGTTGTTGCAGCCCTTTCGTTATTATCACCAGTATTAGCCCCTGAGAGAGCGCATGCTGCCGGTAGTAAAAAAGGAATATGTGCAAGTATCTTCGAGTTTTTTGCCTCGCCGTTTAAACATAAAAGAAACAAGAGCGATCAACCAACTACAACCAACGAGGAACTAGTCGCATCAACAGCTATACAATCCGAAAACAACTCCGCATTAGAGCAACCACCTGCCAAGATAAAACCGGACCGTAATGAACGTAAATCGCGACCTAAAGCCAAAGATAAGCCAAAAACACAAGCAGCCACACCTAATCCAGCTATAAAGCGACTGTCAGATGCCATTCAAAAAGAAATTGACAGTATGCAAGGGGATCTAAATAGCTACAAAGAGTTGATCGCAGAAGTAACTGAAAAATCAGCAGGCTCCGAAAGCGACTCCTCACCGCAATCATCTAAAGCAGTTGCCGAACTAACAGCAGAGTTCACCCCTTTGATAGCCAAGCAGACACTGCTAAAAAATGCATTAGCTAAAATTAAAGATGACAGGCGGCTCGAGCATTGGGAAAGGGCACGGTTGGTAGAAGACTTAGGTGCCGATATCCAAACCCTAGTCGACGAGTATAACTCCGCCGGTACGGCATCGGCATCTAGAACCGAAAATAGCGGCACCATGCAAAAACAGCCTATCAAGAAAAAACCAAGTAAACCCTACAAACCTAAACCAATCGTTAGCCATCAACCCAAGCTTCTCGCGGGACTAGAAAATACCAACGGTAAAACCTACCCGCACCTAAGTGATAGCGTCGTTAAAGATTGGTTATCTTCAAATTTAGGCAGTAGCGCCGTTTCGTTACTTATTGGTAACCAGTACCAGCAGGTTCAGCCCGAGATGGAAAGCGATTACTTGGCAGCAGCTCAAAGTATTGTCGAAGCCGGTTATTATGTACTTTATGATGGTGAGTCACAATTTGCTTCTAAGATAGACGAGGTCGTCGGTGAATATGGCGTGGCTCTTTGTGCCCGCCCTACTACCCTGAACCGATTAAATTTTTCTAGAGGAGTTGTGATCGCTAATCCGTTCTTACGTATGGAAGCATTTAATCAATCGGAAAAAGTCATTATAACGCGCGACTCTCTCACCGGACTAGGAATGCTGGTAGAAGGTTACGCTGATCATATTCTTGATCCTACAGGCACTTGGGTCAATGGTTTTGCAAAATTCAAATCTGATGCGAGTAGTTACGGGCTAGGCCTCTATGGGTCATCCTCAGCTTCAACAATTGACGTTCTTAGACTAGCTAATAACCTAAAATCCACTAAAAAACCGAAGCCTATAGAGCCATTTGACCTTATTGAAGCGGCGAAGAATGTCAATGATCGCGACATACCCTCTATGTTTAGGCTAGCTAACGCAATGGTCGAAGGAATTAGGCTATTAACTGAAGTTGGTCCATCAACCCCAGGAAGCATAGCTGGTGGCGCTGCAATGTTTGGCTCATCAGGCAATCCTGGCCCCTTTACCGAACTAACTTATGAAACAGCTTACATCCTGGGCCGAATGGGAATTCCATTAGCAACCGGGGGTCACGGGGGAGTTATGCGCCTTGGTAATCAAGGAGCTCACGATGCCGGAGCTCATTCGTTTGGCATTACAACCTCTGGCGGAGGTTTTAACTTAGCAAAAGAAGGGCAATACAATACTTCGGATAAGTACCACACCCGGACCTTAGGTTCATCCGGATACAACTCTCGTATCCCTCTATTACTATACCGAAGGCAAATTATCGCATCTGCACCTGGCGGCGGCGGCACCATGAGAGAAGTAGCAGTTTCGTTTGTAAGCATGGCAAACCACAACTCCCAGCAGTCGCCACTGTTTATGTTTATCGGGAAAAACTACTACAAGATTCTCTATAAATGGCTCAAGAATGAATCTTCTTTACCAGAGATATTTAAAGACTCGCTGCACCTAGTCAATAAGCCAAGTCAGGTCGAAAGTATTGTCGAAGATTTTTCAGAAAAGCTTTCAAAAACCAGGCTAAAAATGCTCAAAGATAAGCCCCAAAAACCGCGGCATGAGAAACGTTTCACCACTTCACCTAGATCTGGAAGGGACTAAGATGAATAAGGTAAAATTATTTAAGTATTTCGCTAAATCTGTTTTTGTCATTTTACTTGCGACTAGCTTTGTTAACCACTCCTTTGCAAGAAGCAACGAAGAAAAGCTGAAACCGCTTTTAAATAGTAAACTAATG
>JANQHA010000486.1 GCA_028282865.1 Oligoflexales bacterium | reverse complement strand
TAACGCCATCAGGAGTAAGCGACCACGAGATCGTCGACTTGTCTCAAAATATTGCTTCGAAACTTCGTAATGAGCTTACTTTTCCCGGGCAAGTCAGGGTAACAGTGGTTCGCGAAAGTAAATACTCGGACTATGCTAAGTGATCAAAGTTTTTGCGATTGGTGATGTCGTAGGTCGTGCTGGCCGAAAGGCGATAGAAAAAAGTATCGGCCTGATCAAAAAACGCTACAAACCAGACATTCTACTGCTAAATGGCGAAAACTCTGCCGGCGGTTTTGGGATAACCAAAAAAATCTTTCATCAGTTTACCGAAGAGTGGGGCTTTGATTGTATAACGACTGGCAACCACTGGCATGATAAAAAGGAAATCATTCCCTTTATTCCTGAAGCTGAGCGACTTCTTGTACCCGGAAATATGGAAAATGTCGCAGATGAAACAGCAGGGCTAAAGATCCTCACTTCCACGACCGGGGTAAAATTTGCTGTAATTAATCTCATTGGTAAGGCCTTTATGCACGATGGGAATCGAAACCCCTTTCAAGCAGCATCTAGGCTCGTAGCCAAAATTCCAGAAAATGTGAAAGTTAGAATTGTCGATATGCACGCCGAGGCCTCCAGCGAAAAAGCCGGGATGGCTTATTTTTTAAGATCAAAAGTCAGCCTAGTCTACGGGACCCATAGCCATGTGCCGACGGCTGATGAGCGCATCCTAAGTGGTGGCACGGGGTTTGTCACTGATTTGGGCCTAACTGGCTCTTATGATTCGATAATTGGTATGGAGCCCAAGGCGGCGCTTAAAAGAATGCTTACCAGCAAGAAAGCACGGTTAGAGCCCGCTAAGGACAACCCCTGGCTTTGCGGAATTACGGCAGAAATTGATGAAAATAGTGGCTATTGTAAAAAAATTGATCGGGTCTGCCTGAAGCTGAACGACATAGATGTTTAGCTCGGTGCATGATATAAAAGTGGGCTTGTATTGATCAGCGTATTTGGATTAAGTGCGAAGGGTTATTTTATGTTCAGGTTATTTATCATTGGTTGTCTAGTATTTAGCCCAGCGGCGTTTGGTTACTTTTTAGATGGAAAAGGGCACTACGGACTTCGACCCGCAACCCAGACAAACCCCGCTTTCGCTAGTGATCGCGGACTATACCAAGCAACCTTGCAAACCTTTAGACTACTAGGCGAAGCCAAAGCTAACGACAAGCTCAGCCTGAAATTAGAGTTTGGTGTATTTAACGATCCAAGAACAGCTTTTCTAGGTGACAGCGGAGAGCCGGAAGAATGCGCTAACATTGACTCATCAGGCAGAAGCGAAAACCGATCACAAAATAGGACCTGCGACGGACGTCATCAGGACACGGGAAACCCAGGCTATAGCTCCTATAATCCTCAGATCAAAGAGCTATACGTAGAGTATGGCTTTGACTACTGCCTAATACGCGCTGGCCGCAGGAGCCGTCAATGGGGTATGGGAGTGTTTTTAAACGACGGTCATAGCCCATTTGATACTGCAAGATCGGTATATGACGGTATTTCTTGTGACGTTAACCTGCAAAAAACTCAGACACTAGCATTCTCCGTAGGCATCGACCGATTAGCAGAAACTGGCACCGATGTAGACATCGGATTGCCGCAAAATAATAAAAACTACGGTCCCAGCATGACTTCCGATGATCTTGATCAAGTCTACTTCACCATTCAATATGACGATCGTAAGGCCAATGCAGGAAAAAGTTTTAGAAGAAATGTTGGTATTTACTTCGCGAACGTTTTTGGGAGCGAAAAGACCGGTAACCCTGAACAAAGTGCCAAGACAGATATTAAGTTTGCCGACTTGTACACAGCATTTTATCTCTACAATATAACCTTTCGTAATGAGGTTTTGTTTCGCCTTGGAAAGTCAGCCGATCCCTCGTGGTCTCGCTACGGCGCGGTAGAGTCTAACTCCGATACCGGAGTTCATAACAACAAGCTTGATGCCATCGCTGTTGCTGGAGATTTAACATTTAGCTTTGGCCGATCCGGGGTTGACGTTGGACCGCGAGAGTTTAACCAAGGGACAGCAAGCTGGCATGACATATTTATCGAATATGCCTATGCGCCAGGTGATCGCGATGGTTATTTCGACCAAGATGATCGCCGAAGTGAGGCGCTTATTGCCGGTGCAACTAAAGTCGGCGCCATGGCCTTCCATAGAAACTATAAACCCACTTTAATCCTATTTAATGACAATCCGGAAATGGATGAGTTCAGAGTCGACGGAGTCTACGACCCAGGACGACTTATGAATGTCAGCTTGGTTGCAGGTGGGTACCGGTATAACAGCCTGGGATATGGAAACTTTGAGTTTAAGTTTATCTCTGCTCAACTTAATAAATCTATACCGCAAGACCTAAAGCACCAAATCCTTCAAGACGAGGCTTCTCAATCAGACCCTGGCAAGCGGCCAGTAGGATTTTCTGGCAAGCACCTTGGCTACGAAGTAGATCTAATGTATAGCCGCGGTATTGATCGTAGTGTTGACTTAGGTCTGGCTGGCGCAGTCGGAATTCCGGGTGCAGCAATGCGAACCAGCCATAAGGAACGCCCTGTAATCAGCTATTTACTACAAGGAAGCCTAGTGTTTAAATTTTAGTACTTTCAGTGGTAGAATAACTTATACCGGTCCTGCTTGGAGCACAGCATGACATTTTAAATACGATCGATATCATTGCTATAGGCGGCTGACATCATGACCCAAACAAATAATCCAGCTATATTAAAGCGACTTGACCATGCATCCGTAGTTAAATTTCTAAGCTCGGCAGCGTCGGTTTTAGTTGACGCTGGATCTCTTGGTTCCCAAGAGGCTGACAACTTACGAATAAACCTTACCAGCTTACAATTAGATGAACAAGCAAGCCAATCTGTGCTTGCTCAACTCGAGCAACAAAACGCGGAGTTCATTTCAATTTTGCAGGCCAGGTACGGCAACGTTAACTTATGTAAAAACTTATTTAGATTCACAACCATAAATAGCATCCAGCAAACCATCTCCTGCTTATCTGAGCTGGGCGAAAACCTGCTAGAAAAAGCTCCATTGTTTTTTAACCGACCATTCTTTATCTACCTTGGCGGAGAGTGTGAGCACCAAACACTTTTTGCTTCCGTTATCATAGACCTAGCTGAGGCAGCGCATAGTTGTTCTCATAGGCTAAGCGAGGTAATTACAAAATTATCTGTCTTAGAACCGCACCACCTAGTATATGCTAAAACACAAGACGAGAGCATAGACCTCGCTTTGGCAGCAGAATTTGAATTTTCTCTAGCAGATAGAAATACAACCCTACCTTATGTAATTGAAAATGACGCACGCAACTCCATTAGCGCTTCACTTCGCAGTCTAGTAGATACGTTTCAAGAATCCATCGAGCAAATAAGATACAACACAACCAAAGATGAAACTTCTAAATTGAGTATTATATGTGACAGCCTTAGCTCGGAGATTCAAGGCATAGGCTCATTTAGTTTTCCAAAAACAGACGACTTACAGACCTGGGAGTTTCGTCGTTGTAATTTTATTAGCAGCATTTTTGAACTAAACCAGAGCCTTAAAAACTTAGACAACGAATTCTCCCAGACTATCGCGAAATCCTCTTCTTTTAGCGGAGCATCTAAATCCCCGGTTTCACAGAACATCATTCGAAGCATGAGTTCAACGATGATTAGAGAAGGCACGCCGGCACTAAAAGCTACTGCTGCCGCGTGTGCGCTAGTAAAATACTGTGAGCAAGCAGGTGTTCCTGCCAAGGAAATTTTACCGGGAGAACTTCATAAGATTGATCCAAACTTAAGCCTGTCTTCACTAGAATTATTTCAAAACATTCTAGAGAAAAATAACTTCGCTCAACATGCCAGTGAAGAAAAGCAAAGAAACCTAAAGCGCAAGAACGAACTATTAGAGCTTTTCCACAAGAAACTAGATCAACTCGGTGTACTCCTTCCTACTTTGCTGCTGTTTTTGCTCGCAAGCTGCGGTGTCAAAGTAGCGCCCAAAAGTCACCTGATTGATTATCGCCCTGCTGTTGATCATCATGAGAAAAGGGCTATTCCTGACTATATGAAGTCAAAAACTCAGGAAAAACCAGCTGCCGAAAAAGCCCCTGCAGCGCCTAATAAGAAGGATAACCTAAATGAGCAGCTCACAGAGCCATAAATACTTTCGGGGTGTTTGGACCGCAATCGCTACACCATTTTTAGAGGACAATTCAATCGATTGGGCGAGCTATGAGAAGTTGGTCTATTTCCAAAAAGAAAGTTCGATCCACGGTCTGGTTGTTTGCGGCACGACCGGAGAAGCACCAAGCCTTAAGAATCAAGAGAAGCTAGAATTAATTAGTAAGACTCGCGAACTAGTCGGCCCCGATTATCCGGTCATGGCCGGAGTCGGTAGCAGTAATACGGCAGATACTATTAAGCTTTCGCAGGAGGCTCTCGCTCGAGGTGCTGACAGCCTGCTTGTGGTGACTCCGCCCTATAATAAACCTTCACCGAAAGGCCTGGCAGGTCACTTTACCGCCGTTTCCCAGGCTACTGGCGCACCAATATGCCTTTATCATGTTCCAGGTCGCACGGCTCAGTCGCTAACCCCAGAGATACTTGCTGAGCTGACACAAATCCCAAATGTGGTCGCTGTAAAGGAGGCAAGTGGCGACATCGCACTATTTAGTCGCGCGCGGCAGCAGTCGAGTGCAGCATTTTTATCGGGCGACGACCCTACCTACCTCGCCAGCCTGGCAGTAGGTGGTACCGGCGCAGTGAGTGTTGTCTCAAACATTTTTCCCAAAGAAATGGTGGCGATGA
>JANQHA010000389.1 GCA_028282865.1 Oligoflexales bacterium | reverse complement strand
CGAGGTTCCAGCTCGATAAACAGCCATCGAGCAGACTTTCCCACAATTCGGGAGCATATTGCAGCGATTGCGGATCCTGCTTAAGCTGCCTGAACACTTCGACGATAGGTTTTGAATCGGATGCAGTACGTAAATCGGCACCATAAAGTTTAAGGAATGATCCCCAACCTTCCCGAGTATGGCACTTCTTCGCCGTCCTTATAAGCTCACCTGAGCTAGTCATTACTATATCCTTGTGTTCTGACCAATCTATATCAAAACTTAGAGGAAAAGGCATTTCACAAATGGTTAGTTAGGTTTTTTTTGTTGCTGTTGAGCTAGATGTCGGTTTTGAGCGGCGCAAGCAATCTTGTAACATATTGAAAATAAAGGAAAAAAAATGATATATTTACGCGATTTTAACGAGCTGGTCAGGGCGTCTACGTAACATACTGAAATTTAAGGATAATAAGCTAATTTTATATGATCTTTGCAAGATCTATATTCGTCTATTAGCGTTTAAACCAAGATTCCCGTAATTTAATAATTCTGGAGCTAAGCATGGATGCTGTCGCTAGGAAAAGTGCCGTGACTAGATTGTATTCGTTGATAATAAAAATTTCTAGCTGGTTATTTGCGTCCGCTATCTTTGTCGCCTTAGCCCCTAGTTCACTTTATGCAAACCATGCAGGTACTCCTCCAAGTCTTATTAGCTCTGTAATGGTTCAGCCAGCTGCGAAGTTTGTTCATTTCCCAGGTATCCCCGCAGTGCTGCGCAAAACGGATGCGAACAGTCAGCGGACTTTCTATATTGAGCAATATTTCGATAGGTATGTTGACAGTAGTTCACTTCGCGCCCATATACGAGGGTCTTGGGTTAGTGATGGCGGCTCTAGCGTTAACAGCCAGCATGTCACACTTTACCGACCTAAATGCAAACGCAGGCCCGCTCGTTACACCGCTGGCGTCGATAAGTTGTTCGATGCATATAAATGTTCGATTCGCCTTTTCCTAAAAGAGAGCGTTCCATCTGGAACGATCGGTGTCTCGGTTTCACATGTTTTTGATGGGCAAACTATAACTCACCCCAATTCGGTGTTTTGGGTGATTGTTCCCGAAGAAGGAGGCTCATCTAAAATTCAGCCTACTGCCCAACAGGCTAACCGAATCTACCCACAAGTTGCTACATCATCAGCCGGGCTAGTTGAGGCCCATAAGCCTCATGTACCAGTGACTGGTAGCATCGACACTGAGGACTTTGTGGTTCAAATTACCACCAAGGGGAGTTTGTCGCTTGGTTCTGGTTTTTTAACAAAATCGCTGAGTCGGCTTATGAGTCTTTTTCGCTTCAAGGATATTGAGGCTGAATTTTTGGATGATGACTCGCTTTATGTAGTCACTGCGGCCCATTTGTTTCCGATTGCATATTCGTACGGCGATAGTAATTCGGGTGCCGACCTTTTTGTTGACGAGAATATCTTGAGCTCGGAATCTGACTGCTACTACGATCTACAAGTTCGCGGTTTTAGAATCTATAAAGCTGCCAAACTCGTATCAAGAAATATCGAGGCTGATATCGCCGTGATGAAAATCCGCAAAGAGGTTTATGACGAAATGCTTGCTCTGTTCGGGGCTGAGGATATCTCTTCGATTGACGGTTTGACTATTGCGGACGAAATCGAGACCGATCGCCCTTATTATGTGTACGGATTTCCCGCTTCTTCCAAAAGATCTCGATCTGTGGAGCGGATGGGTTTGCTGTCTTCAAAGGAGTATCCAACTGAAGAGACTTCGAACTTTGGGCCGCTTAAGAAGTTTAAATTAGATGCACCTTCGAGCTTAATTCGTGATCTCGGTGAGGCCGGGATGTCTGGTGGTCCGATCGTAAACCAAAATCGACATGTAGTGGGCATTGCGGTCGAAAAACCAAACGATCGTAGCAAAAATAGTATCATTGCAATTGATTTAACTTCAGTTTCCGAGCATCGAGCAGAGTTAACCGCGGCCCATGAGGACTGCACTCTTCAATTTAACCCTTTCGATCGAATTCTGGTGATTAAGAAAAATGCTGCTAATTGTGATTATGGCTTTTTTGGTAGCGATAAGCTCAGGCAGATGAGTGTGGATACCAACTCGGCCTTAGATGGCGAATGGGTTATCCAAGAGGTTTTGGGCTTCAGTGATGAGTGCCGAGAAAATCAGCAGGCTCATTCTAAGTCTCACGGTTTCCAACCAATCGGAGGCACCGCGATTATTAATGGAACCGCTATCATCAATGGCACTGCCATTATCAATGGTACGGCGATCATTAACGGGACCGCAATTATTAACGGCACTGCGGTCATTC
>JANQHA010000292.1 GCA_028282865.1 Oligoflexales bacterium | reverse complement strand
ACTCTCCATATGATTGCAATTGGTAGCAAGGAAGCTGATTTTTTAGTTGAAATTGATGTGTCTGACGCGAACAGTTACTCTAAGATACGGCCGCCGTTGGGGGGAGTATGGAGTGGTTGGGTACACCGGTACACCTATGACATGAGCGAGTTGCCCGGTATTTTTATTAGTCGTGCTAAACCTAAGTCTAAAACGATTCCACGATCTGTTAGCGAGCATCTAGTTGATAGTATTGCGCGATTTTTTGAAGATGGCACTAGGGACTTTTCTAGTTTTCAATCTTCGGAATCGATCCATTCTTTTATTGAAGAGAAGCCTGGTGATCAGCTTTTGGAAAGGGTTTCGGCATTACAGCTTGCTGCAAGAAACGTAGATGAATCATTGTCAAAAAAAATGAATGACTTCTTTAATTTGAGGGACTCAATACATAAGTTGAGTTACCAAGAAGATTCTAACATTAAGTTTTATCTAAGTCATATTACGGTCGATGATACTCAGAATAGCACCCTTGAACTGAAACTTTCATATGACGATGACGATTATTACGAACGGATCACATTTGAAAATTCGCAACAGCTTTTTGCAGGGGTAGAGATTCTTAGGCGTGCCTTGCTGTATGGTAATACTTCAGTTGAGTTAGACCGTAACGAGATCCGTCCAGATAATGTGAAAATAAACCTAGGGTATTCAGACCCTAATGCAGTGGTTCTTGTAAACGGAGAGAAATCAGCTCGTTTATCCAGGTTAATAGAACTAGCGACTGTTGAGGGGTATACTCATATTCCGTCGTTAAAATACGGACCTCAATTTGACCATGAGATAAAGGAAATCGTAAGTAGTCTGTCTATAATTAATGAAGTGTTGCGGACTAATCTTGAGTTAAAACCTATTAACACTCGTTATAGTGTTTTTTCAAGAAGCTGCCGTCAATTTTTTAGCTTATTTAAATGACTTGCCTATAGTTTTGAAGTATTTAGCTGACTAACTCTTCGATGATGTTATTATATAACTATCTTTATTTATTGGTAAAATAGATATTTTTTCTAGTTTTGTTAACTATCCCTAAAGGTTCTGGGTAGCTAGGCCGATAGAGTTAAGTACGGCGAGCTAGAGGTTAAATACGTAACAAGTAAGGATTCGTATGAGAATTTTTTCACAAAACCAAACAATGATTTGTTTGTTGAGCTCAATATGTATGGCTGGCTTTGTTTTGGTAGGCTGCGGATCGCGCTCAGCGGTTGGTAAAAAAGTCGCCAGTAAAAGCACTACCTCTTCGGACGCTACTGCTCCATCGACTGGGATCGCCGTGTATGGTGATAACTGTGAGGCCTCATCGATTGTTACAGTAGCTTATGGTGGCGCTGGCCGCGCGGCTCTAGA
>JANQHA010000287.1 GCA_028282865.1 Oligoflexales bacterium | reverse complement strand
GCGGTGACGTCTGACAGCTTTGCACCACCATCTAATGGTGCAAGATTCTTTGGCAGATGTACTATCCTGCCCTCTATTTCGTCCTTTAGAAAGTTAAAGAGCGTTTGAATCGTTTGCTCGTCAATTTGCTTTAGTTCCTCATCTGTTTTTTTATCAGATGCATTTGAAGTTCCGCTGAATAATATCGCCCACAGTGCAAAGCTAATCACAGGTCTTCTGACTAGGTACATACTCACTCTCCTGCCTAAAATTTTTAAAAAGAAAAGAAGTGCCTATGTACGGCGGCACCCCAAAAGATACCGGGTCTTTATAACCCCTGACAAACTCTGTCAAGTTGCAATCAGGGCTTGGCCAGTTGTTAGATATAACTAACCATAACCATTAAATCATTCTTTCTCACTTGCCTCCTAATAACCATCTGTTTAACATGTACCAGTCACCACCTAGAGGATTGGTAGCTTGAGGCAATACTTAGACCTAATGCAGCATATCTTAGATCACGGAGTGGATCGGGAGGATCGCACCGGCACCGGCACTCTGAGTGTGTTCGGACATCAAATGCGCTTTGACTTAGCGGAAGGGTTTCCATTAGTTACGACCAAAAAATGCCACTTACGGTCGATCGTTCATGAGCTGTTATGGTTTCTAAAGGGTGACACCAACGTTAAGTACTTGAATGACAATGGCGTATCAATTTGGAACGAATGGGCTGATGAAAATGGTGATTTAGGTCCTGTGTACGGCAAGCAGTGGCGTAGTTGGCAGTGTCCTGACGGTCAAACTATTGATCAGATCGACCAGGTGGTAACGTCGTTGACTCAGAACCCCTATTCAAGAAGGCATTTAGTGGTGGCATTCAACCCAGCTGATGTCAATCAAATGGCTTTACCACCATGTCATGCTTTTTTTCAGTTTTATGTGGCCCGAGGGAAGTTGTCCTGTCAACTTTATCAGCGCAGCGCCGATGTTTTTTTGGGAGTTCCCTTTAACATTGCTAGCTATGCTTTACTGACAATGATGATTGCTCAGGTGACTAAGCTTCAGCCCGGAGAGTTCATTCATACCTTAGGAGATGCTCATCTATATAGTAACCATCTAGATCAAGCCCGGTTACAACTCAGCCGCGAGCCCAAAGCGCTTCCTACTTTAGAAATCAACCCCGAAGTAAACGACTTAAATGACTTTGCTTATGAGGATTTCCAGCTAAAAAACTACGACCCCCACCCACACATAAAAGCTGAGGTAGCCGTGTGATTGTATCTCATATTGTCGCTGCGGCAAATAATGGGGTCATCGGCTTTGAAGGCAAAATGCCCTGGCATCTTTCCGAGGATCTCAAAAGATTCAAAAAAATTACTATGGGCTCCTGTATTATTATGGGCCGAAAAACCTATGAATCTATCGGCCGTCCTTTGCCTGGTAGGTTTAATATTGTGATAACTAGGCAAAAAGATTTTTCCGCAGATGGGGCTTACTTGGTAACTAGTATCGAGGAAGCTCTGCACAAAAGTGCTGAGGTTTCTGAGCAGTGGGGTAACGAAGTTTTTATCATCGGAGGAGGGGAGATCTACCGGCAATCTATAGGCTTGGTCAGTCGGATCTACCTCACTTTGATTGATGAAGCACTAGAAGGTGATACTGATTACCCTCTAGGCGAAATTAGGGCCTTCAAAGAGAGCAAAAGGGAGGATTTTAGTGGTTCTCCAGGCTTTTCTTTTATAACATTAGATCGTGAAACTTAATTATTACAACTTGTTGATTCTGGTATTTTTCTTAAGTGGTTGTCTTAAATTTAAGGATAAGCCGCAGTCTTATGGGATCACCTTAATTGAGCTTGAGCTTTCTTCAGAGGCTTTGGGGCAATTAAACAGTAGTATTGCGACTAAAAACCCTTCGCCCGGAACCGTAAAAATCAACGGTAGAGAATTTCGTGCTAACTTGGCTTATGCAGGTAAATCCACTTTGTATAACTTTAAGAAACAGTATCAAATAGAGTTCAAAAATGGCCAGAAGTACCAGTCCCGTTCTAGCTACCGACTCAATGCCTTAGGTGCCGACTATTCCGGAGTGAGAGCCAAGATAGGCTTTTATGTCTATGAAAAGGCTGGCTTACCAAGCTCTAAGGTGGAGCATGCAGCAGTCTATCTAAATGGGACTTATCAGGGTTTATATGCGTTAATCGAGTATGTTGATAATGAATTTGTTTCCGTGCGAGGTGAAATGGTCGACACCATGTACAAGGCTACCCTAGGAAACGCCACTTTCGGTAAGGAGCAGCTTCGAGACATTAAAAATGGTTTTAAAATAAAACAAGGCCCCAAACAGGCGGTTGATTTGACTCGGCTTATTGAGCTTCTAAACAGTCCGAGAGATAGTGAAAGTGAGCAGAAAATTGCCGAATTGCTTGATGTCGAGCAGTACTTTAAATATATGGTAGCGTCTATTTACCTGCATAATTGGGATGCCTTTAAGAATAATTTCTTTCTTTACCGCAGCCATGAAGTCAATAAATTTCGCTTTATACCCTGGGACCTAGACCATTTGTTCGAGCGTGAAGAAGGCATGGAATATAAGCCAAACGAGACTATTTGGGCCGATTGGACTTTAGCGAATTGGGTTTTTGCTAACGAGGCCTACCGTAGCCGTTATCTAGAGGTTTTTCGACAGTTTATCAAAGAAACATTGCCTACTGACACTTTTGTTACTTATGTTAACGGTGAATTTGATACTATTCTTGAGGCTTACAATCATGATAGAGTGCTAACAGCGAATAATCGGACTTTATCGGGGCAAAGGGATATGCTGATTGCGGCTATTAAGGAATGGCACGCGGCAATCGAAGCTGATTTAGAGGAGCTTATTGGCAGTAAATAAAAAACAGGGAGTTTTTTATGAAGCGTTATGTTTTTTCAGTAGTTTGCCTTGTAGGCTTAGTTTTTATCGCATGCGAAGCCTATGAAAAAATATCCAATGATGGTTTGATTAATACTCACAATCAAAGTGTCTTTCAGATCTATTCTGGTCGCTACTGTGAGATGGAAGATGAAAACGGTCAGGAGCTGGTCACTAACTGTGAACGCTTAGCTTCGTTTGTCGATGCCGGATCAGAGTCATGTAACAATCAAACTTTTGGCGCTAAAACCGCGTCTTTCCCCAATCAAAAGCGCAAAATTAGGCTTTGTCGAGATCTTAGCAAACCTGAAAGAAAGGACCGGGAGTCGATCAGAATGTTGGTTTTTGCGGATGCTGGTTCTGGTCAAAACCCTGGCAAAGGGTACGGTCAGGCAGAGGTCGGTTACGCAATGACGGAAGTTTGCCCGTCTCGCAAGCTCCACCCAAACGATCCCAACGCATGTGACTTTGCCATCGTATCTGGTGATTTGATTTACCCTTCGGGAGTTGAGGATGTCTGGGATGGTGCGTTTGACAGTAAGTTTGAGGATATGTACCAAGGTTTCGGTGAATTTGATTTTTACCTTGTTCCTGGAAACCATGATTATCAGGGCAGCGTCTTAGCCCAGATAGAGTACTCTTGGTTTAGTGATCGCTGGAGGATGCTGGACCGACATTATGCGGTGCCTGACCTTCCGTCTTGGCTAAATATCTATGGACTTGACTCTAATGCCATCATTGGGCTCGAGCGAGCCAACGCCACCACTTTTGAGCAAGTAGCGGCTATAAAGAGCCAAATCTGTCAAGCAGAAGGGTGGAAAATCCTCTTTGCCCATCATCCAAGTCACTCGAGCGGCAGTCACGGCTCTGACGAATTTATGGCAGAAACCCTTACAGATATATGGAATGAATGCTCCTTCCATCTGTTCTTATCAGGGCATGACCATCACCAAGAACACATTCATAGTAATCTATTTGATGCGGTGGTGCAGGGAGCTGGTGGCACCAAAGTGAGGGACGTCACTTTATCTCCGGGCGAAGTCCAAACGGGCGATCCGGCGCTTGCTTAAGAAAGTTATATCCAACGCTATGCAAAGTCAGCACACGGTTTTGCAGTAATCGACGTCAACTCCACCGAGTTAAATATGTATTTTTTTGATACTGATGTTTGGGACTTTAGGGACGGTGTATTTCAGAAACCAATTCGTTTTGAGGATCATATCTATCACTGCAAGTGGGAGAAAGGTAGCTCCAATGGTTGTGTCCCTGTCACAGCCGATGATGATAAGTGGCTCTGAGATAAAGGGAGGATGTTATGAAGTTATTCCTGTTATTAATCTTGCTTGCTGGCTGCCGTCAGTATAGTGGCAATAGTGTTAGCGACTTAAGTAAAGTTGAGCAGGCCTATACTAAAGACGGAGGTATCTCACTTACGGCTGAAGATCCAAATGATATTTTTTTCTCTGATGAAACGATCGCGGACGAGGCGTATTTTTGTGGTAAAGAAACAGACTCTTCTAAGAGTCCTTACCGTATTTTAAAGGTAAGTATTAACAGAGTGGAAGTTAAGGCAGAAACAAAATCATCCCAGTGGTTTAGTTTTAGTAATCTATTTAAGAAAAAAAATTCCGGCACTCACGAGATAGCTTATTTTATTCTGTCTGAGAAGCGCTACAAAGATTATAAAGCTTTAAGCAAAAAGCAAAAGAGTGATATTGGTTTTATCATTGTGAGCCACCAAACTAGCAATGCGTACGACTTAGGTTTAACCTGCGAATTGCAAAGAGATCGGCTACAGAATATTAGCTTGCTAATGGAGTTTAAGGCTAGAGATCAGTTGCAAATAAAGTAATCCCTTAGAATTTTCCTATTGCTGCTAGGTTAAGTAAGACGATCTCACTTTGGTAGTATCCTGGGCGGTCACCACTGGACTTAACTTCACGTGCTCCGAAGCTACGATAAACATTAGATTTAACAGTTAGGCGACTGCTTACAGGAAAGTTAGCGCCAAATGATAGTGCTTTGCTCGTGACATTATTTGCACTGCCAAAGTCGGCTCCAATTTTATACTGATCAGCTTGACCGTTATAAAAACCATCACCCCAAGGGCTCGGTTTGTAGGCGTAAGACATCAGTAGCTCAATATCGTTATATATTGTGTAACCTAGCTGAATAGCCCTATCGACTGTATCCACTAGATCAGACTTAGCATTTTGAGATGTGACTCCTTCTTGAAAAACTGAGTTACCTTGAGACCAACGATTGTAGTTGGCATGCAATGATATTTGGTACTGACCATAGTTATATCCAATCCCTAGAAAAATCTTTTCAGGGTCGTAGGCCGCTACGGTCGGTGAGGTGTAGTCTTCTGACAGGGCAGACTTTTGGTTGCCTTTATAATGCTTGCTTTTAGAGGCCGTGTAGCTAGCAGAG
>JANQHA010000201.1 GCA_028282865.1 Oligoflexales bacterium | reverse complement strand
AGGTTATAAGGCATCTATTTTTAATCAACTTGACCTCAATTAAAAGCTAATATAAACAGCAATCCACAACCATTTTCGATCGCAACATGCTCAAAGGAGAACAAAAAATGTATTTGAGATCAGAAGTTAAAATACTACTGGCTACCGGCTTTTTATTAATGAACTCATCAGCATTTAGCGAAGATAGGCGCTGGCAATCTTTCTTTAACGGAGAGTATACGGCAACACAAATCAAGTCTGGTTTGAGAGAAAAGCCCGGCGGCCAAGTAGGGTCTGTCAATATCGAGAAAGACGAAAGTGGTAACCTTTCTATTACGCTGCATGGGCTAACTTTTGATAATGGAACGGAGCTTCCTAAGTTTATCGAGACTGACCTTAAAAGAGGGGGAGTTGAGTTTCTGTCTGCAGTAGTTAAGCAATCAAGGACTTATTACGGTTATGACAGGGAGGGGAAAAGCTACCCATGGAAAACCTCTTCTGAAAGCCGGCATAAAGTCCAAATTGAATTAAACGGCGACAACCTGGTCATGGCCATTGAACGAGCAGTGCCCATGTATTACAAAGACAAAAATGTTCATATCCGGGTTGTAAATGGAAAAACTTATGGCAATCACAGAGCTACCTATTTTGATCGCCGCAAGATATATTTTGTTTTAGAAAGAAAGTAATATAGATACATTCAAATTTACCATCTTGAAGCAGCAAATTGCGGCTTCAAGACTATAACAAAATCAAATTTTATTAGCCCTAAGCCACGATCTTTTAGAGGTCGTGGTAGGAACCAACTGATACTGCCAACCAGATTCGCTCAGCGCATCCTTAACCTTACGAGAGACACTATAGGTCATCAGTTTAGCGTTCTCATTTGAAGCGCTAGCGATCTTCTCAAACCACTGTTTGGTCCACATATCAGGGTTTACTTCCTGCGAAAATGGATCCTGCCATATATAATTGTAGCCTTGCCAACCACTGGGAAGACTATCTGGCACCACCTTAACTTCACAAGCATCACCGATCAACACCGTCCATAAACAATAAGACTCGTTAGATGGGTGTTTAACTTGAACAGCCCATTGATTAGGAGCTTGCTCTTCGAGTTGTTTAACTAAAGTCAACCAAGAGCTAGGCCACCTAGTTTGCCATGGAGCCTCTCCTGAACATAACGACAAAAATAAGCGCTCGTTGCACTCAAGACTAACCACAGTCAGCCTACGACTTGACTCGACCTCTAACCACGCATCTATGGTCGTCAAAGCGTTATAGCCTAGTCCAAGACCCACATCCAAAACCGAGATGTTACGTCGGTGCTGACTAGATGTAAGATCTTTTGAAAAATCACTTGCAGCAATATAAAGGTCATAAGCTTCTTTTTTTGCACCACCTAGAGAATGATAAGCCTGGGCATGTCCTGGGTGCATTAAACTAGCGGAACCATCCTCAGTGTAGATTACACGACCGAGATCTTTATTTCGTTCATCACTTTCAAGGTTCATATTTACGCTAAAAACTGAATATCTAATTGGTCATCTTTAAGGTCGACGTGGACTCGACCACCTCTTTCTAGCTTA
>JANQHA010000164.1 GCA_028282865.1 Oligoflexales bacterium | reverse complement strand
CTTCGGCAGTCGGCGGGTTTTTATTTGCTTTCGGTTTGCCCCGTAACCAGCATCTTAACCACCTGCAGCTCATTCCTCATTTCTTTACTCCACTATGCTTCTATTTTCTCGTCTGCTATTGGTATGAGGCTGGAGCGCGCAGGGTTATGTTTGCTGGTTTGGCGGCGCTTTCCGCTATATGGCAGCTATGGGCTGCGGTGTATTTGGGGTGGTTTCTCTTTTTTGCGCTTAGCTTTTTGGTTGTTTATTTAATCGTGGTTTCTGATCTTAGGCGCTCTCTTATTGAGAAAGTTATACGAGATCGTTGGTGGGCTGTTTTGATCATCATCACTGCCATTGTTCTGCTAGTTCCTATGGCAATGCCATATTATCATGTAAAGGCTGAACGCGGAGGCATACCTTGGGAATATGCATATAACTTGGCACCAGCATGGCGGTCTTTTGTACTGCCTTCTGAAAGATCGTATTTTTATAGCTGGATTCTAGAAAATAACCCCGGCTATCATACTGCCTGGGAGAGGATTTTTTTTCCAGGTGTCACTCCGCTACTATGCCTTGTTGGGCTATTATTTTGGTTTGCATTGAGAGGGCGCAGAACTAAGCTCCAAAGAGTCGCTTGGTTTGCAGTATTAAGTTATGTCATCGTTAGCTTACTCATTGTTCGCCACGGTAATTTCTGGCCGTGGTATTATATTCACGAATACTTTCCCGCTGCTTCAGCACTTAGAGCCATTGGCCGGATAAACTTGTTGATTTTATTGTCGTTGAGCGTAGTGGTAGCTTTTGTTATCGAGTTTTTACGAAATGCTAAAAGCAGGTTGTGGCAAACCCTTGCGATAGCTGCTGGGATAACTTGCTGTGTTGAGCAGACTTCCTTTGACCTAGTAGGGTACGGATCTTTTTACATAAAAGATCACAGAAGAGATATCCTCACTCTTGAAAGTAAATTACAAAAACCTGTTAACCAGAAACTTTGTAAAATATTCTATGTCATACCTGGTAGCGATCACGTAAAAACGCATGTAGATGCCATGTTTGTCTCAATGCAAACTAAAGTACCCACTTTAAACGGTTATAGCGGCGGGATACCTAACAATTGGAACCTTGAAAAAGCCCAAGATAGGCGTAACATAGCGTCAGCTATCGATCGGTGGTTAACTGTCCATGGCAACCGGTACCGTGCAAAGGATGTTTGTATTATCAGGCCTTAGCTGCACAAGACTAATTACGAAAAGATTATTCTTTTGAAAATGGCGACTTCCAGTCTGTCGGTACTTTGAACTCCGAGATTTGTTCTGCAGTAAACCTGAGGTCTTTGAGCCATTTTAGCTTCTCCTGATCTTTTGCATCTACAGTTATAATCGGCTTTAAAGTGTCTTTTACTTCAGCTTTTTCGCCTTCGCCTACTTGGGTCGTGGCGACACCATTTTGTGCAGTGGGAACTGAGCCAGGAATATTGTAGTTTAGGTTGTCATAACTAAAGAACAAGTCACCGTTAAGAGACATAAACATACGTATCGAGTCATCTTGACTTAAAACAGTTTTCTTATCTCTGCTGAGCACTGTCAATCGATACTTCACCAAGCGACTATTGACCTTGTCGATGACGAAATAGCGGCCTTTACTCTCATCTTGGTAAATTCTAAGTAGCAATCGGCTTGCTTCCCTTTGGACTACTGTGAACTCTTCTTCTTTGAGGCGTTTATCAAAGCCTTTGGTCTCTGCATCTGTGGGATCAACCATGGCGATGTCGCGAATAGAAGCTATTTTTTCGACGGGTGGTTTTATTGCGTAGAACAAATCAACGCCTGGTTTTGGCAAAGCAAGCCTTGCATATTTAGAGAAGTACTTCCCGTCTTTAATTCCTAATCGTACGAGGAACAGGTAGGGCTTTCTAATTCCGTCATCATTAAAAATATACTTCTCCTCATAACCGTCACTTTCACCACTTCTTTTTTGCATATAGAGTTTATCACCCTTGGCGTAGAACCAATCACCACCAAGAAATAGCCCTTTGTAGAAAACTGGCTTTATTGGATTGAGCTGAAAGTTACCTATGAACTCATTGTCCTTGATCTTCATCAACCAATTGACTTGTGGAGGAGAGAAACCATCCGATTGCTGGCTCAAGCTTGACT
>JANQHA010000160.1 GCA_028282865.1 Oligoflexales bacterium | reverse complement strand
AATGTTATGAGGACATTATGAACAATCCATTTGAGACCATTACCGTACAACACGAACCCTATGTTTCTCGCATCACGATAAACCGCCCGGAAGTGCTTAATGCCCTCAACCAGCAAGTGATCCATGAGCTGAAAGCAGCGGTGACTTTTATCTCAAAAGAACAAAATGACTGCCGGCTAATTATCCTGTCTGGAGCAGGTGAAAAGGCCTTTGTAGCAGGCGCAGATATTAAAGAAATGAGTAGTCTATCTCCGCAGCAGGCTCGTGATTTTTCTAGAAATGGACAGGAACTGACCGAACTATTAGAACAAATAAACCCACTCACTTTGGCAGTGGTAGATGGTTTTGCCTTAGGCGGAGGCTGCGAACTGGCAATGGCCTGTGACCTTATTTTGGCTTCAACCAAAGCAAAATTTGGACAGCCTGAGGTCGGGCTGGGGTTGATTCCGGGTTTCGGTGGGACCCAGCGACTAGCCAAGCGAGTAGGCCTACCAATAGCGTTAGATATGCTCTGCGCTGGCCGAAACCTGACCGGCGAGCAGGCATTCCAACTCGGGTTAGTATCTAGGATCTGTCAACCGGAAGAAATCGAAGAAGAAACAAATAAGATAGTCAAAAGGACATTGAATCATGGCCCTTCAGCTATAGGTGCAGCGAAACGACTGTGTCGGGCATCTTACTCGATGGCGTTGCCGGTTGGCCTCGAAGCAGAAGCCGACGCATTTGCAGGTTGCTTTTCTAACGACGAGGGCAAAAACGGCATGAGTGCTTTTTTGGAAAAACGCAGTGCAAATTTCGCTAAAAAATGCTAACTAATGCATAGGTTTGCTATGCCACGCCTGTTTTAATTCTCAGGCAAGGCCGCAGGAGAACATATGAGGAGAGCAGTATCATCCCTAGTAAGCGTGAATGAACGACGGGATCTTCGGCGACCTCACAAGCTATAAATTAAGGAATTAAGACTATGAAAGACTTTCTCAATCGTATTCAAAAGGACCTCCACAGGTTGCAAACAACCATAGAAAAGGAGGGTAACGACCTTTTAAAGAAAGCAAAAAAGGCGGCTAATGACATTGCTAAAAACAAAAATGTTTCTACCAAAACCAAAGAGATTGAAAGGCTCGTGCAAACAAAGTTTAAGAAGTTTGAACCGGCTCTAGAAAAATTCATTACCGAAGTTAGTAAGAACGCTAATAAGTACGGTCTGGACGTTTCCGACTTAGAAAAGCGAGTACGCACTAGCGTAAAAAGAGCCACTTCGAAGCTAAGTAAAAAAGTTAAGAAGCGAAAAACTAAAGCCAAGAAAACAACCAAAAAGAAGACCACTAAGAAAACGTCAAAAAAGACTACAGCTAAGAAGACATCAAAAAAAGCTAAGTAATGACGATCAGATCTATTGAGAAGTTAGATCAGGTTAAGATCCACTTTAAAAAGGCGGTGTTTCAACATCGCCTTTTGCATTGGTACCAATCGAATAAGCGCTCCCTACCTTGGCGAGAAGACTGGCTCAAGCAAAAAAATCCTTATCACATCTGGCTTAGCGAAATCATGCTGCAGCAGACGGTGATAAAAGCAGTCATACCTGTATATCACCGATTCCTAGAGACACTGCCATCACTAAAGGACCTCGCAGACGCAAATGAACAGCAAGTTCGTGAGTTAGTCAGAGGGCTCGGATACTACCGTAGATTTAGTTTTCTTCACAAAGCAGCCAAGCAACTCACCGAAGTCAAGCCGCTAGAGTGGCCGAAAACTGCGAAGGAATGGCAGAAGTTGCCCGGGGTGGGACCTTATACAGCTGCAGCAGTCGCTAGTATTGCCTTCAACGATCCAGCTGCGGTGCTTGATGGCAATGTTGAAAGGGTATTGTGTAGGCTTCTTGACATTCACCTGCCGCCAAACTTACCTCAGCTGAAAAAACCTCTCCAACTAATAGTTGACGAGCTAATTGACGAACGACACCCGGGAGACTTCAATCAAGGGATCATGGAATTAGGACAAAGGGTCTGCACCCCCACTCAGCCCCAATGCAGTAGTTGCCCCGTTTCAAACTGCTGCGCTGCTTTTGCCAACAACACTCAAGCGAACGCTCCACAACCCAAAATAAAAACAAAAAAAATTGACGTAACTATGAACCTATTAATCGTTAAAGATAGCGACCATACTTTGCTATTTCAAAGGCCAATATCAGCAAAGTTTTTAAAAGAATCATGGGGGTTTGTAACAGCGACTTCAAACACTCAACAATTTAGCGGCGATGGCTTTACGCTAACCGACAGCCTGTTAAGTAAAGCCGAAAAGATAGGAGCATTTAAACACAACATCACCAATCACAAGATATCAGCATCAGTATGGCTGTTGGGTCGCAAGCACATTATGGAAAGTAAACTGGCCCCGCACAAAGCAAAAAAAGTTAGGGACCAGTATGTCGAGAAGAGTCTTATCGCTAATTTAGATCGTAAAGCCTGGCATATTTACTCCCGAAATGCTCATCGATTAGGAATATAATCTGCGCCAGCCTTAACAAATCGTCCTCGATAACGCCCGCTTACGTCTAACTTAACTGCACCCAGCACCGGTACTCCATATTTAACATATGCGCGAACTTCAAGATCTTCGATCTCACCACTAGAAAAACTCACAGCTGCCGATGACGAACTCTCGGTAATAACCTTCTTAAAAATAAAGTTAAAAAAGTTAGATTGATCGGTTTCAATATCGTAAAAAAGCAGGTAATCACAATTCATATAAGAATTACCATCCATGTTTCTCGCATCACCAAAACCCAAATGCTTAACCTTAAAACGCTGACCGTGATACTCCCCTTCATCTCTCAAAGAAACCAAAAACTCCTCGGTAAAGTACTCGGCGTCTAAATCTATCTGCTCAGTTCCCTGAACATTGCCCTAAAGAAAGATATTAAAGTTATAATTCAAATCGTCTTGATAGCTATTTTCTACCGACCTAGAAGGCCCAGAAACCAGGGCGTCAAAGCTGCCCCCTCTAACCATACTCGAAGTTCTGCTGCGAGTTTTATCGATGCGGTAATCTGCAGTTTCTGAAACTGGGTTTCTATCAGCTAACGCGACTTGAGACAGAGAAAATGACAAAATAGATAAGATCAAGACTTTCATTAGAATCCCTTCGTTGAAAGTGTGGAACATAAAACCACATTGTACAATGCCACTGCTCAATTTAAAAGCATTAACCCTTCGGGTTGCTAAAGCCACCAGCAGGCCCTATAATTTTTACATTCAACACTTACCAACCAGGAGCTTTTATGAAAGTTTTGATCGTATTGTTCACGCTAATAGCGCCTTTCTCGGCCGTAGGCTTCTCTCAGGACGACTCTGATAACTCCAAGCAAGTGTGGACCGATCCCGTTACAGGTGGTGATTGGAGCTTTGCACACCCTGCATTGAACTGGTTTGACGCAATGGAAGCTTGTAATGACGGCTTTGCGCTACCTGATCACCCGACCATTGCCCACGCTCTTAGGCGTATGAAAAAAACATTTATCGCCGAAAAACTCCGTGATGCTGATGCCAAACATGTTTGGTCCAGTGAGGAATTATCTTGGCGCCAAGCTATGTTAGTTTCGACTACAACCGGCTCAGCCTCTGGTGAGTGGAAACGTTATTTGCACCCGGTATTATGCTATAAAGCAAAAGACTTGCACTAGGGCAGCGATAGACCAAATTACTTATCGCGGGTGTAGGTAATTTCAGTGATTGATGTCGGAGTAGATCCATCTGATGCATTCACCTGCACCGACAGAGTCTGGACAATTGACTGCTGAAGATTCCCAGAAAATGGAATAAAAGGCTCAGTGGTAAAGTTTATATTACCATTAGATGTCGGAGTTCCCATATTAACTGCAACCGACTTTTTCGCTCCATTTGGGCCCGTCAGCACCGCCGTCACTGACCCTTGAGTATACTGCACCGGTGGCTTAGGAGTTTCAAACTTAGCAGCTTCGTTAGCAAGGTTAGCAGCATTATCGACAATACTAACGCGTGCAGCGTCTCCCTGTGCAACTCGAGTTAAATACTGCAGAGGAGTCTCAGTTCCCCGCTGAAAGCCGGCATCAATATATAAGAAGTATGCAGTTAAGTCCGAAAGTGATTGAAGGTTCTTGGCAGCCTCAACTCCAGATTCTTTAGGATTTCCAATTGTTCGGCCAGCAATGGTACTACCAGCAGCAGTCGGATCACCATCTGAAATAAAATAGACAAGTTTTTGTCCGGGAGTGGTTTTGAGTTGGTTTAACGTAGCAGTGAAAGCATCATCATAATTAGTCGCGGAGCCATGAACGCCACAAAAGGTATTTGGCTCAGGTTGCGATCCAACACTGCTGCTTTGAGTCATACGATTCATTGTAGACCTAAAGCTAGCAATATCTGTTAGCGGAATATCAACAGTCGCTCCTTCGCCAAAAGTGATTAGACCGACCTTCACG
>JANQHA010000144.1 GCA_028282865.1 Oligoflexales bacterium | reverse complement strand
ATTATGTCCCCGAAGTCACTTCTCAATCAGTATACGTAGCAGTAGCAGATGAAGTAGCCCGTAGCTACGCCTTTGAGCTAGCCACGCGGCTACGATCACAAAATATTTCGACAAACTTAAACGTGAAACCTTCCAAACTTGGGCAGCAATTTAAACACGCAGATCATCTAGGCTGCGCATTCGTAATCACCATTGGCGAGGACGAATTATCTAAAAAAACATTCTCAATAAAACGCATGTCAGACGGAAAAGAGAAACATCATATCGAAATTGACAAAATTGATGGCATCTTTGAAAAACTTGATTTAACTTAGACAACGCTTACAAACTAGGGGTCAATCAAATCAGAAGCAGTATTTTACTTGGTATTCTAACTCTTTTTTGCCTCGGTCATATCGTCCATCACGGGAAAATTTTAGTCAAAAGAAATCATAAGATTTCTGAGTGGGCCTATGGCTGCGATACCTTTGGCTACCTTAGCATGGCGAGAAACTTCCGGCAGCAAGGCTTTAGCAAGGGCTATCCAAAGTTTTTTTTAAAGGATCAGCAACTAACTCGGCTGATCGACAAACTTAAAGACATGGATCTACCGTTCCAAAATTGGTCAGAGCTCGTGGCCCCTCATTGCCATCACTATAAGGAGCGCACTGGACAAGTAGCGGTCCAGTATCCCCCGGGTACTGGATTTATCCTATCACTCTTTCCTGACGGTATTTCGGTACCACTTCTGAACCTATTTACTATTCTTTTCTTTGCATCTTTATTTAGCGCAGTCGCTATACTTGGATACCTACGGAAGTCGCCAGCCCTGATAGTTGGTGGACTCTTCTTGTGGCTGACCTTGTTTGAAATTATTAATTTTATTGGCACTAGAAGCTTTTCCATCAATGCATTACTAGTACCACTAATTATGGGGTCGATCTTATTCTCAGTTTCTAATCTCTATTTAATTCCAAAATTTCCTAAAATTGGCTTAAGTGCATTGGGCCTATCGGGAGCCCTTTTAGGGCTATCCTTCTTGGTTAGGATATCAGTGTTATTTCTCATACCTGGTCTATTCCTCTATCTATTAATGACCCGAAAGGAGCAGGGGTTTTTCTACCGCGCCTTAGCACTATCAATAGGGTTTGCCCTGTTAGGTGGGATTCCACTTGCAATTCATCAGCATATTCACGCTGGTGCCTTCTACCATACGACCTATGGATCAAGCGATGCAACCCTTCCCCTTCTGAGCCTCAAATTATTTAACAAAAACTTTTGGACTTTTTTTATAGACGAAGGTCGCGTAGGAATTTACTCAGCTCTGGTAGTGTGCCTCATCGCGGCATTCGCTGCTTATCGCTCAAAGCTAACAGACTTTAAAAAGCTGACCTGGGCGCTGTCTTGTGCGTTTCTCCTCCATACTTTGTATATTTTTACTCACGAAATCACAGTTTTATACTACCAGGTTCCAGCACTTCTACTAGCAGCAGGCGTTTCATTAGGTATTCTGATCGCTTTATCCTTGAAAAACAAAGCCTCGGCAACCAGCAAATACTATTTTTCACTGCTCCTAGCTCTCGGATTCTGGATGATCTGGCCAGCTCAAAAGAAGGTGATCACTGAGAGTTTCAAGGACCGAACCGAGGTCTTGCCAGAGGAGCTTGCCAGCCCAGATGCCTGGCTGTGGTCTAATGTATTGTCCGGATCATTTTGGTATTACAACCAGAAACCCTCCTACAAAATTCCATTTGTAGACCCAGACATCCGCGATAATATCATCCGAGCTTTAGCAAGAGACAAACGCAATCGCCAATTTCTCGTGGTCGACAGTCCAGTCATAGCAAACATGCTAAATGGACGTGGATTTAAGCTCGAGCCTTCGTTTGAAATCTATGGAGCCAAAGTTCTAGAAATTATAGTAGAACAAAACTAGGTAGCTCTAGGTTGTTAAAGTTTAGCTGAGTTATTGATCGTCAAAACTAAAACATTTTTCCATAAAATGAACGTCCGGACGTCCTGGTCTAGGCCCTAGATCTCGCCAATCATTTTTTAAGTAGAAAGAAACAGCTCGCTTGTTTGTCGGACTCACACTCAATCGTGCAAGTTTATAATTCCTTTTTTTCATATAGTATTCCGTATATTTCTCTAGTGACCCGGAATAACCGCGGCCCCTTTGCTCTGGCACTAAGTAATATAAATTTACGTAACCTTTAGATGGGTCGATAGGAAGGCTGCCAAGCTCCATCTGACCAATAATCTCATTTCCAAGCCATATATGAACAACCGATTCTGGGTCATGTTCATACTTCAGCTTGAGCCGATCAATATATCGCTCACTACCTTTACCATCTTCTTTGTGAAAACGATCGGCCGATCCGAAGCTCACTATGAAAGAATCTTCCCGAAATCGAATGCAAGTCTCCATGTGATTCTTAAAATCGATTGGTTGAATTTTGAGTTCATCGAATTCCATGTGTTTCTATATAACAAAATCACCCAACCAGTAAAAGACTTACTGGTAGAGGGTTACAAACAAAGTCTGGAAGACAGCCGAGCAGCAGAAAAGCGCAATGTCCAACGTAAAAAATAGCCGAGTTATAGAATAACGATTAACACGTAAGTAACTTACAACTGTGCATACAGACATCTACTCGTTAATGGCCAAACCTAATAGAAAATCAATACTAAAATATAGCGGTCGGTTAAAATCTAAAAGATCGAATCGACATCAATTCATCTAAATTTTTTGCTCATCCACCCATAGAGAGCACCAGCTATTGAAAATTCCAAAACTTTCTGAAACATCCACAACGCAGTTAGTGCAAAAGAGACGTCTAACGTTGCATAATCATACAAGCAAAGAGCAGCAATAACGCCGCCGAATGAGCATCCAAAAATGGCGCCAGTTCGGAAATCCTTTTTAATATTAAAGAACTCATAGGATTGAATTACAATTGCTGCAGCCAATAAATATGCGAGCACCAAAACGGGAGCGATTATATTTTCTTTACTACGAGCTAGTTGTTTTGTTGGATCTTCGACCAGCTGGTAAAGAAGGTCGGTGAGCGACCCCACAAACGCCACTACTAAGATAATAACTAGACCAATGATTATTTTGCGAGTTAACGGCATCAATCAGCCCCGAATCTAGGTTTTTGGTTAAGGTTTTGCTGCTATGAACTCCATTTCAACAAGCCCAGCTTTCTCAGCAAGCGCTGCAACACCTATCACCTGTGCGGCAGGATAAATTTCATTATCTGCTATATAACTGGCATAAAAACCTACGAGTTCTTCAAAATCAGATGGTTCATATCCTACTATATACACTTTAAATTGGAGAACATTTTCCCAAGAGTAGCCTGCCTCCTTTAAAAGTGTATCAATACTTTCTAAAGCAAGTTTAGTTTGACTGGCTTTGTCGCTAGCATAATTACCTTCCTTATCTACACCACATATGCCTGCGCTATATAAATATTTGCCCTCAGTTACTTCAATGGCGTGGGAATACATATCTTTTTCTGCGGGATAAAGGTTTTGTGGTGATATGGTCCGCTTTTGAAATGTCATATACCTTTCTCCTAAACAAAATTTTCAATAATAGAATTGAATCAAACTAGAAACAACATGTCGTCTATTGGCAATAATTTATAACATCTATGTGCCATTCTCAGCTACCAAATTTACTATAAGCCTAGCATTTTATACCAACACATCTACCTTAAATTTTAGAAATTTCTTCGGCTGAAGCACCCGCAGTTTGATGCTGTTCGACTTTCTCGTATAACACCTTCGCATTGCGCTGCTGGAATGAGGCTTTGTCAGATTTTTCGGAGGTTTTTTTGTTACCACCTTCGACTAATTTGCCAATGGTCTTAATTGCCATATCGAACTCACCTTCGGGCAGTGATAGTAGGCTTTCTCTCAAAGCAAGTACCTGACCAGATCGCCGCCCGTAGGCACCATGATCCATCCGATCTTTGGCTTGGGAATCAAAATAGAACCTGAGCTCTTTCAAGTCTACATGCTCTTCAGATTTCTTTCTGTTTAAAGCCACCTGACTCCCCTTTCACCTACCCTATCGGCGCCAGATTGAGCCCCTTTAGAGGCTTAAGCCGTGCAAAATTGCCTAGCTAGGTAGATGAATCTCAGACAACCACTTTTTTTGCTAAAATCGATCATTTAGCCGATTTGCCGGTTGCGCTTTCAGCGACTTATATTATTTTGTAGAGTTAAATCGGTATGAGAAAAGGAAATCATAGTGGCCAGACTGATCAATTTAAAATCGACCCTTTCCCGAAAGAAGGAGCTCTTAGTTCCCATAAAAGAGGGGCATATAGGGATCTACGCTTGCGGCGTAACTACCTATGATCATTACCATATTGGTCATGCTCTTCAAGCGATCTATTTCGACATGATCTGGCGTTATCTCGAGTTTGCTGGCTACCAGGTCACTTACGTAAGAAACTACACCGACGTTGACGACAAGATCA
>JANQHA010000279.1 GCA_028282865.1 Oligoflexales bacterium | reverse complement strand
CAATAACCCTTTCAAGCAAAGAGTTGAACCTTGTACTCATGCTTAGAATATCCTGCTCGTTGTCACCGGTAAGTTCAATTTCAATCGGTTCTTCGAAATAGACCAAATGTTGATTAAACCCCTTGCGAACTGCATATGCGAGCATAATAGGGGCTGGTCTTTTCAACCATATGGCCGCAAACGAAGTGTTGGTCTTAGCTGGTACTCCAAAAAAAGGCAGTTTTGGCGACCCAGGTCGACTTTGATCCATAACAAAGCCAACTATACGATTACTTTCTAAAGCCTTAACTATTTTCTTGTAACCATCACCCTTCTTCATACTTCTAATAGTAAGAAAGCCGTTTTTTTCACGTACATAACTCACGAAACGATTCACAGAATCCGAACCGACCTTCTTAACCAATACATAAGAGGGGGTTACCTGCTTTGTTACTGCAGCACCCATCGCCTCCCAATTGCCAATATGAAAGCACAAAACATAAACTCCACGGCCGCCCTTTAGCGCACCATGTAGGTGGTCCTTTCCTTCAATCGTAACATCAAGACTCATATCATGGTAATAACCACGCATAAACTCCAAGAAAGTCATGATAAAATTCTTATAAGATTCGCGGGCAATAGAGTTTCGTTCTGACGGGTTTTTATCTTTTAATGCAATAGATAAATTCTTATCAACTACACCACGTCTAACACGCAAAACATCATAGAAAAGATGACTTAAAATAGTTGCCAACAAACAGACAACTGGTACAGGCAGTTTACTTAAAATAAAACTACAAAACTTGAGAAAGTAATACATCAATCCGTCCTGAGGTTCTTCGCAATTTCATCAATTTCAAAAGCTTTTACATTGTCTTCGAGCGCACCTCCAAGCACCTGCCAAGCTCGCAGGTAAGCTAACCTTCCACGATTCTTTGGCATGCCTCGAATCAAGTCGGGCATGGTGCTCCAGTCTTTAGACCCTAGCTTATGCTCAGCACTCACCGTAGCTAGATAAAGAGTGGCGCAATGACCACTTTTAAGTCCTACTGGCGCATCAAACTCTTGGTGTATTTCAATTTGCTTACCAGTCAACTCCGGACCTAGCACCTTTTGCGCACCTATGATTAAATGTTCATTTACAGTTAACCCGTCATCTATCGCAATCAATAGCCCAGGAAATTCTGGGTCTTCACTGGGAAATCTCATAGGACCATCATGAAAATGACACCCTACGAGTAACAAAGCATAAGGAGTTTTTGCCTTTAAGTGCATGACTTCCTCCAACCATCAGTGAGCGGCGCCAAAGCGCTCAATAATTAATTTTGACAAAGAATGAACGGTATCCATGGTACCTTTTGAATCAACCGCGACCGCCTCTTGATCTTTAAAACCGGTCGGGTTTAACTCCTGGCGCAAAATATCTACGGGAATTATGTCTGAAAAATCTCGTTTATTATATTGAATAACTTTAGGAAGGTCTTGGTGGTTAATACCTTCTTCAGAAAGTATCCGCTTCATTGCAACTAGGGTGTCAATATTATCGATCATGCTCTCTACCCGAGAGTCGGCGACAAACACATAGCCATCGATACCCTTAAGCAACACCGACATAACCGACTCATATGAAGTATCTAAAGTCACGGCATATAAATGCATCTTAAGGTGAAACTCTCCTAGCTTGCCAATACTAACTGGTAAAAACTCAAAGAACTGAGCCTCTCGACTATTGGTACCCAGCTTCATAAGACCAGACCTAAGCTCTTCAGAGGTTTGACTGAAAATCGACCGCAGGTTTGCGGTTTTACCAGCATTTTTAGGGCCGAAGTACACAACCTTACAATTAATTTCTTTTGTATCGTAATTGGTAAACGCCAATTTACAAACCTAAATCAATCAACATTAATACTTTCGATCTTACCATCAAATGCCTTAACCACTTCCTGAGTAAAAGGGTCTTGCTTAACTGACTCCGCTAATTTAGCTTTCTCAGCTATTTTTTCACGCTTTTTAATATTTAGCAAAGTATCAGTATTGATTTCCTCTCGCTTAGAAGCATCATGCTCTGAGCCGGAGTTCTTCAAACCCTCCTGCTTAGACACCTGGAACTTTCCATTAAAACCAAAAAGCTCTTTAAAAGCCGCCTGGATTTTCGACTGTATAGCGGGTTGCATTAACTTACCGGCTGCCATACTACTTCCAGCAACGGCAATATGAATGAGACTAGTATCGTAGCTCACAAGATAAGTATCCTCTAAAACCCTAGCCTGCAAAGGCTTGTAACTTTTCCATTGTTCTACCAACTCCCGCCAGGAATTCGGAAACACTTTTTCCTGCGCCTCCGCTGCCACTCTAGACTCACCAGGAACCTGACTATTTTTCGGCTCAACTGCCACGGGGGGGGGCAGTGACTTGGAAGAGTTTCGCAACTCATCTCTGATATTTCGGCTACTAAAACTAGGCTTTTTTTCTCTAGGCGCTGAACCTAAGGAGGCAGCACTTTGGTTCCTTGCCCGACTACCAGAAGAGGAAGATAGGTTTATCTCATCTAGGCTTGGAAGACCTGGGTCCAAGCACCATTCCAATAAATAATTCTCAAAAACATACCGGTCTAAATCGGATCCATCGAGGTCTTTACGACAAGCATTTAGGGTTCTAAACAACCTGTTTAAGTCTAAGGGTTTTGCGTCCTGAGCAAGGTCTTTGATCATATTTAACTCGTTACTATCAAGACCTAACAAAGCAATATCAATGGCATCAACGCCGATATCTTTAACAATAAAAGCATGACGCACCAGTATCGCCACCTCTTCTACTACCTCAGCAAACTCTCTGCCAGCTTGATCAATCTCAGTCA
Source organism: Oligoflexales bacterium (assembly GCA_028282865.1). GTDB lineage: Bacteria > Bdellovibrionota_B > Oligoflexia > Oligoflexales > CACXFL01 > JANQHA01. The sequence continues at coordinate 1,023 of JANQHA010000279.1, read as the reverse complement.
CCAGCTGCAAAACTTCGGACGAGCTTTTAGCAATAAGAGCCTTTAACAGACCTAAATACTCAGTAGCAGAAACCTGCGAAACCACACCAGCAAGCGCATCTAACTTAACCTGTCCATCGCCCAAAGCAATAGCCTGATCCAAAAAGGTTAATGAGTCTCTCATCGAGCCTCTACCCTCTTTAGCAACCAAAGTTAACGCCTTCTCTTCATAGGCGATGCTCTCTAATTCCAAAATAGACTTTAGCCGGTTAACAATATCCAACAGTGAAAAACGCTGTAAATAAAACGTTTGGCAACGAGACAGAATAGTCTCTGGTACTTTCTGGAGCTCAGTAGTGGCAAAAATAAACACCACATGATCAGGAGGCTCCTCTAAGGTTTTCAGCAAAGCATTAAATGCACTTTGCGACAGCATATGAACTTCATCGATGATATACACCTTAAACTTTGAGCGCTGGGGCACATAATCAACGGTCTCTCTGAGAGCACGAACATCATCAACACCGGTATTAGAAGCACCATCGATCTCTAACACATCCTCGTGACGCCCTTCTTCGATTGCTATACAGCTATCACACTCTCCGCAAGGCTCTGGGGTTGAGCCGTTGTCACAGTTCAGAGCTTTTGCATATAAGCGCGCGGTTGTAGTTTTACCAATGCCGCGCACTCCAGAAAAGATAATACCATGAGGCTCTCTCCCTAAACGGATAGCGTTGACAAGAGCCTTGGCTACACCTTCCTGACCAACGAGGTCTCTAAATGTTTTTGGACGATACTTTGTCGCAAGCGCCTGATAGGACAAAACCTTATTCCTCTAATAAAACTGGGAACCCATAGTGACGACTAGATGGTCCAGATACCTACTTTCACCACTACCGTTGCTGCCTTCCGGCCCTGGCGGGGTTTATGGCTAAGCATCATCCGGGATCTAGTCGTCACTATAAGTTCCCAGGGATACTAACAACTTATACCCCAGTCACCCCAAAATGCCAGAAAAAGTGTTTAATTTGATAAATAATCAAA
>JANQHA010000069.1 GCA_028282865.1 Oligoflexales bacterium | reverse complement strand
CGATAACGCTTGGAATACCATGGCTACTATGACAGTGAGCGGCCAGCCACCTAGACGGTATTTAAGAGAAACTATCATGATAGCTATTGCCGGCGCACTTGTACTACTACTAGTGTTATTTAGAACCTTGCGTCGTCGTAAAGAAACATCTAGTTACATAGATGAAGCAGACTCGATTTATCAAGAAGATCATTCGGAAGATGACCTTAGCTTTAAAGGAACTAGTTTACCCACTACACAGACTGGAGTTTGGCAGCTGACATCGTCGACTGCGAGACCGCTTACTGACTATTAAATCATAAGAGCAGGGTATTTCTTCACACACTAATTTCCCGAATATTTCGGGTCGATGATCAACCACCTGTCAAAAAGTTAGACAGGTGGTCATTCCTAATGACCCCACCCGCCAGTAACCATTTAATTTCAAAGACAAATTAACCACAATCTTTGGCAACAAACTTGCTCCTAAATGGCTGGAATAGTCTTAGGAGACCCCATGAGCCGTTTAGCTATTAGTTCTTCAATTTTATATCTTATTGCTGCCATATCTTGGCAGAGTGCTTCCGCTATGGCACTAGATGGAAAAACAGCGTGTGAGAGCATTCAGTCTCACCCCTATGGTTCGGAAGTTTTGAAAAACATCATCAGCAAATCTCCCGCTGAGTTTATTCAAGCAGGATCTAACCAAGTCATTTCGGTTAGCGAAGTTCTGGCAAACGCTCTAGGGCTAAAATCATCTTCGATCCTAATCCGAAGTGCTGGAGAGCTTAGATTTTTACCTTATACCCAGGAAAAATCAGATATCATTCTTATTTCAGACAGCGATCACCCCCTGAACAAGCGCCGCGCTGCAGCAGTCGTAGCTACAGCTTTAAGATCAAAAATTAAAGTACATACCTTGTGGATGGGCCCTAAGATTTCTGGTAGTAAGAACTGGTTAAGAGAAATTAGCAGCGGATCTTTTGGACAGTTCATTGACTTTTCTAATATAGGTCCGCAGTGCACCCCGAGTAGTCGGTAAGATATATATGGCAAAAAAAAAGGACTTAGATACCCTCCGCCAAGGTGTTCGAAACATCGATGATCAGCTGCTTAAACTTATGAAGCAGCGCATCGATCTAGCTAAACAAATTGGGGATAAAAAATATCAACTAGGTCTACCTGTTAAAAACTTCCAAGTAGAAAAAGAAGTCATCGAGAAAAGCCGTAAAAGGGCGGAAGAAATTGGTCTTTACAGCGATCTAGCCGAAGAGTTTGCTAAACTTAAAATTCGTTACGCGGTGATGGCTCAAGAAGAGCATCACTCGAAGTCTAGAATTAGCAATCAAGCCTCCGAAAAAAAGGTCACCATTGTCGGTGGTGCTGGAGGCATGGGTCGGTGGTTCGCTCAGTTTTTTGACTCTATTCATCACCAAATCACAATTGTCGATCCAAATATATCTTCGCAAACACATATACCTGAGCACTTTAAAGTCGAAGCAGAGCTTGAGGCCGCTGTAAAAAAAAGTGACTACGTAATTCTAGCGACACCGATCCCAGTGACTGGTGACTTGATCAGTCAAATAGCTGAGATGAAAACGGAAGCGATTGTATTCGATATAAGCTCATTAAAGAGCCCCTTGCTACAGAGTATCACTGATGCTTCAAAAAAAGGTTTAAAGATCACCTCTATTCATCCTATGTTTGGCCCAGGAACCGACCTGTTATCGGGGCAAAATATCATTTTATGTGATGTACCCGGTAATGAGTTACAAACCGATGAGCTAGCTACGCTATTTTCGGGGACCACCGCAAGTGTTATCAAAATGCCTATCGATGAGCACGATGCTCTTATGTCCTATGTTTTAGGCCTTTCGCATATGCTCAATCTTGTTTTTGCAAAGACGATATCGGATAGTACCGTGGCATTCGAGCATCTGTCTAAGGTGGCGA
>JANQHA010000570.1 GCA_028282865.1 Oligoflexales bacterium | reverse complement strand
TCTTGGCAAACTGAAGATTGAACTTAAGGGCCTTCTCGGTCTTTCGGGTTGTTATAACAGATGAATCACAATCCTCATCTTCGTCATTACATAGAGCGTCATTATTTTTAGTTTTTTCCTCGACGATTTCATCTTCAGTATCACTGAAACCTAAAATATAATACCGATCGGGTCTGGTGCGAAAAACTAAGTTAAAGTATGTCTGCGTTGTTTCGTCGGTGCGAGCTTCAATATGGCTATCGACAGCTATTTCAAGTTTAGTGGCAGGAGCTAGAACTTCGCGAATATCTTTGATCGCACCTTCAAGTTCAGTCAGAACGACATCGTCATTGACTAGCTTACCAATCGTGCCCTCACCTTTTTCGATTCGCTGAGAGATGAGGTTAATATTCTTAGTGGCTGACCTAACTTCGGCCATCGAGTCATCAAAAGCTGCAATAATTCTATCAATTTTTTCTTTGTTATCTTCATCTAAAATATTATTCAAGCTTTCAGAAACGTCACGGAAGTTAGCGACCAAGTCCTTAACGTTCTTTCTATTTTCTTCAAGAATTTGTCGAGCTTCATCTGTGACAGCTTCAATATTGTCGACGATATTCTCCATTTTAACGCGCCCGCTATCGTTGCCTAGCACCTCAGAAAGGTTATGGGTAATTTTCTTAATATCCTGAGCAATGCTACCGGCGATATCAATAAGACCACTCAGATCAGTGCCATCAGTAGATTGCGGAATCAACTCACCTTCTTGAATAAACTCACCGCTATCTGCTGCACGGTAGATCTCTATATGAGAGTCACCAAGGAGACCGACGCTTTTGATCGATAGCTTAGAGCCTTTGGGAATTAAAATTTCAGAGTCAATCTCTAAGGTGACTTTGGTATTATTGACACCTAAGTCTACCGACTGGACCTTACCGATCGAGACTCCGTTAGTTTTTACGTGAGACTTAGGAACGATACCACCGGCGTTATCTAAATAGGTATGATACAACTTAGTTTCTTGGTTATTAAATAAACCTGGGCTTAATGCTATGAATAAATACCCCGTAGATGCCAAGCCTAAAAGCGTGAACAACCCTACGCGAAATTCAATACCAAGATCTTTCATCCGCTCGTCAACCCTCAACCAGTCAAAATAAATATTTTAATCTACTTACATTATCGGCTATTAAAACCAGTACTTTACACCAACCGCGCTTGAAATTTCACGCCAAGTTCCCTGTAAAATGCTCGGTTTCGCACAAGCCTTGTATTGTCTTCGTCTAGCCGGTTCCAGCGCTCTTATCTAAAAGTCCAAAGGCAATTTAATAAAGCACCTCAAAACTGTAACCGACTAATATCTATATAAATTCCATCGGTCCTTCGACTTTTCCCGAAAAAAACTGCCGAATCACTGGATCCTTAGTCTCTCGAAAAGCTTTTGGAGGACCTTCTAGTATAACCTTACCTTTGTAAAGCATAATTATATTTTCAGCTGTGGCCAATGCCGCCTTCAAGTCGTGAGAAATAACTATAGAAGTTAACTTACGATCGAAGTCACGACTAACTTTTACAATTAGCTCATCAATCATCTCCGATATAAGCGGGTCCATGCCAGTGGTTGGCTCATCATATAAGATGACTTTAGGACTAGGAGCTAACGCTCTTGCCAGACCAACCCGCTTTTTCTCACCTGTCGAGAGCTGACTCGGGTATTTTTTGTGACTGCCATCAAGTCCTACCTGGACAAGCACCTCATTCACGCGCCGATTCA
>JANQHA010000524.1 GCA_028282865.1 Oligoflexales bacterium | reverse complement strand
CCACCGGCAGAAGACCTAAATTTAGTATTGATGGCACCTGGGCCTGATTTATTTAGAATCTTACCGACACCTAAACCTAACTTAGAAAGCCCCAGGGGTGAACCTTTCTAAGTTAGGTTTAGGTGTCGGTAAGATTCTAAATAAATCAGGCCCAGGTGCCATCAATACTAAATTTAGGTCTTCTGCCGGTGGTGCTGGCGGGGGTGCTGGACATGCTAATAAAACCTATGGCCTTGGCGGAATGGGGTCAAGTAAATCTCTTGGTCTTTCTGGTGCTGGTGGAGCTGTTAACAACTTTGGGTCTGGAAGCGGCGGTTTCGGGTCCGGCCAGGGTGGGTCTGGCGGTCTCGGGGGAGCTGGTATTGGCAAGGGTTTTGGCTCTGGAAAAGGTGGTCGAGGTCGAGCTAATGTAACGGTCCCATCTTCGGGTCCTGTCGTCAGCGGCGGTTTGACTCGTCAAGAGATACTGGCTGTAATCAGATCAAATCTAAATCAAATCCGGCACTGTTATGAGCAGCTTTTGCAGAGGTCACCTCGCTCGAGTGGTAAGTTAGTTGTAAACTTTACTATTGGTGCTAGTGGTCGAGTTAAATCTATCAGCGCTGGTGGCGGAATTAGTGACTCAATCATGCGAGGCTGCGTAACTGGCCGAATTAAGCGATGGAAATTCCCAGCACCTCGTGGGGCAAATTCGGTTAATGTGAAATACCCTTTTGTATTTACTCCACTGTAGCTTTAGTTTAGTATCCTCGGTTTGAACGACTATACAATGGGTGATATGAAGCCTACCATTTTAGTAGTAAACGATGACGGTTATCAAGCACCTGGTATCAAAGCACTAGCAGCTGAATTGTCAAATATTGCACGAGTGGTAACTGTAGCACCTAAGGATGAAAATTCAGGTAAAAGCCAAGCAATAACGATAGCTCATCCCCTACGGTTAGAAAAGATTTCACAAGATGAGTATTCAGTTGATGGCACCCCAGCAGATTGTGTGATGATGGCTTTGCAGCACTTACTGGAAGAACCTCCTGCATGGGTGGTTAGTGGCATAAACCGCGGCGGCAACCTAGGAACTGATACATTATACTCCGGAACGGTTGGCGCAGCTTTAGAAGCTTGCATCTCTGGTCACAAAGCAATGGCAATATCACTTGAAGGGGTCGAATCAGCGCCAATCAATTACGAAGTGGCAGCAAAAATTGCCCGACAACTCGTCGAGAGTGAGGAAGTGATAAACTTGCAGCCATACCATTTGCTAAATGTTAACGTTCCTAACTTTCCTTTTGAACGAATTGGAGGTTTTAGAACTGCGACTTTAGGCAGGCGCATATACGAAGGAAAAATGTGGGAGCGTGATGACCCAAGAGGTCATAAATATTACTGGATCGGAGGCTCAGGCTACGGTCACGATGAGATACCAGGATCTGACTGCGTCGTCCTCAACAAAGGCTACGTAACTTTGTCAATTCTTAAAGCTAGTTTTTATGCATCTGATGCGACTATTGGCTTGAGTAAAAAGATAGATCAGCTCGGCTTTTTTGAAAAGTCATAGAGGTTATCAAATGCCAAAGATTTCCAGCATGCTAATTGTTTTTGTTCTGAGTTTCATTTCTTGTGTGACCTCAAAAAAGGAACTCTTATACTATAAGGTCAAGGTTAAAGCTGGGGACAACCTCAAAAGCCTTTCTTACCGTTTTGACACTAACCCGGAGCAAATCAAGCGCGACAATAAAATTACTTCAAATAGAGACCTTAAAATTGGCCGCTTTATTATTATTAGGCCAGGCCCAGGTAGGTTGAACCAAGACAGAAGCCGCACTCAGCTGGCTCGAAGAAAATCTGAAAAGAACGGTAAAGATAGTTTTTGGCGGCGGCTATTTTTTTCTAAAGATCGAAAGTCTAAACGTAAAGGTCTACTTTATGGGGGCTCAGGTGGAGCGCAGCTTCATTGGCCGGTTGGTGGAGTTATAACCTCGCACTACGGTATGCGAGGTGGGCGACTTCATGCTGGTTTGGACATAGGTAGGAATTATGGGGCTGCGGTCCGTGCTTCTGCTTCGGGTGTAGTAACTTATTCAGGGTGGATTCGAGGGTATGGCAGAATTGTCGAGATTGACCATGGAAGGCTTAAAACCCGCTATGCTCACCTGAAAAGTTTTTCGGTAAAGAAAGGTGCTTCGGTGGTTCAGGGGCAGGTAATAGGCCGCGTCGGATCTAGTGGTAACACTACTGGTGCACACCTACACTTCGAGGTACTTAAGGATGGCAGAGCTTATAACCCTCTTCCTTTTCTAGATCAGAGGCGGATCGCTTACAACCGCTAAGGTTTTTGTGCCTACACAGGCTGATTTATTGATAGAAAAACACCAGTGCAGCTAGGTCATCAGATACCTGCTAGCCCAAGCAGCAATAGTTTCTGCGACATATTCACTATCTATTTTATTCGATAATAAATGATCTGCGCCATCCAAAGAAATAAAGCTTTTTGGATGTCTTGCTTGCTGATAAATCTTTCGCGCATTGTCTATGTCAACGGTCGTGTCCTGGGGAGAGTGAAACACTAAAAGTGCTGCATTTATGGCAGCCATAGGGTTGATCGTTTCTTGTGCTTTTAAGTCGTCTATAAACTGTTTTTTTATGGTAAACTTTCGTCCTGCTAAATCTACGGTAGCTTTGCCTTGTTGTTCAATTTCTTTGATGTCGCCGTCGAAATTTTTCATGACATGGGCTGCATTTGCAGGTGCTCCGATGGTTACCAAGGCTTTTACTTCAGGTATTTTAGCAGCCGCCATTAATACCGCTGCGCCTCCTAAGCTGTGCCCTATCATCAATTTAGGAGCCTGGTATTTCTCCGACAAAAACTTAGCGGCTGACACCAGGT
>JANQHA010000470.1 GCA_028282865.1 Oligoflexales bacterium | reverse complement strand
ATATTTTAGATAATTATATATATTGCTCTAATGTAATAGCCCCAAGGATGTTCTATGAAGAGAAGTTGCAGGCTCGGCTCTAGGTCGTTTGCTCAGTTTTTAGCGGTTATTTTATGTGTTCAGTTAGCGATTCCAGTACCTTATCGAGGTCTTGCTTACTCTGATGAGGGGCCTGATACTGGCAAACAACCCCATAGCCATCCGCTAGAGGCTTCTATATCGCAAGCGCCAACTGAGCTAACTGAGTCACTGGATGGCTTTGAAGGCTTAACTTTAGAAGAAACTAACTTTCTTCATTTACGCTCCCAAACTATTACCGACTTAGATACTAACGAAGAGTTCGACCCGGCGATTTATCGTGCGTCGAGACCGAGGGTTAATATCCCGCCAGGTGAAGTCCAGAAGTGGTTAGATGCCGAAGCTAACGAAGCCGGCAATTTAGCTCTCCGGTTGCCTAGGCAGTCTAGATATATTCATACTATTAAGCTCGATGAAGGGCAGAAGGTTATCAGCCTTGCACGTGACAACGAGCTACTAATCATTCTTACCGACCAAAATCGCCTTTATTCTGTCAATTTAGCTGGTCTAGATCAGTTTCTTTTTAATAGCGCGATTCCGGTTATCTCTCATGGCAAGCTTACGGGCTTTGAAGCCGGCAACTACGGTTTGACTTTTTTTAAAAGAAGAAACGTATCTTTGGACCGCAGTAAACGAGGGCTGGAGCAAAACATATACCTTATGTCTGAAAAAGAAGTTAAGGACCTTATGTTTAGTGCTGACTCTCGAACGATAGAAAATATGAAAAAAGGGGCTTTTGCTACACGTTATATTCCCCTTTCAGAAGATTTGGAAGCTGAGCTTAGTTACCTAACTGCTGGTGATATTGCTATTGTAAAAAATCTAGGCGATGTCGGGAGCGAATTGACCGTCAAATCTTTGCCAAGAGAGATGATCATGCAGGCCACTAAATCTCAGATGAAAACTTTGAAAATGTTTTTATTGATGACATCTCCTAAGCTCGAAAAATCTCTTAAGGAGCTGCGGGGGCTTATTGCTGACGGCCACGATGAGATAATTAAAGTGCTTCAAGATGCTGGCCTTAGCAGAGAGTTTTTAGACTATAATAGCGACTTTGTTAGTGCCCTGTTTGCTATGTCATTGGAGGGTGTAGATGCTGGGATAAAACATGCCGAGGCGTCTACACTGGTGGAGCAGTGGGATACCCCCTCGCGCTCCAGATTCTGGGATTTTGCTCAAAATAAAATTGGTAAAACGAACCAATTTCGCGATAGATTTACCGCTGAAGAGTGGCAGCAGGAATATACTAAGGTCGAAGTCGCTATTGCTCGGGTTAAGCATTATGTAGAAACCGAACCATCGGTTTTAAAGCTTCTTGCTAGATCTTTAAATAAGGTAGAAGGGCTTACAAAAGCCGCCGTAAGCTCGGCTGGTATCCGTCGCCTTACTTACATTTTATCGGGAACAGCCTTGCTTGGAGCAGGGGACACTTATTTGGGATCTGGGGAGAACCTGACGGCAGCGCTAGAGCTTATGAACGCTGGAGTCGATTGGTTAAGTCACGTGTTTCCTGTACTGGCTGACGAAAGTTATCGTGGGTTGTTGGCGAAATCAGTAGCTTTTCAGGCGACGCTGCCATTTATACCTTACGCAATTATGTCTGTAATAGCTCCTTTTAGCCAAAGCGGCACCTCGCAACTGACTGTTAAGACCACGCTTCGTATGTTTGCTAGGGTTTTTCAAATTTCACCTGGAAGGGTCCTATCCACGATTACAGGACAGAAAGCTGCGTTTCATGCCGCTAAAGATGGCGTGTTAACAGGCCCTGTTTTTCCTTTTGCTTTTTATGATTTGCTTCGAGTTAATAAGGTTAAGTCAGCTGCCAGATCTGCTGCTGGAATGCTCGGCGCTGTCACTGAGGGCAAAGGCCTCAGAGCAGCTGCCATGAAACCATTTGCTTTACCGTTAAAGGCCGTTGCTGATTTTATTGCTAAAGACTCGATCGCTGGCGACAGCTCTGGCTTGAAAATGCTTCTATCTCCCTTCGACTATTTTGACCGTAAAACTAGGCAGTGGCGAGACTCTGGGCACCGCCGTATCGACGAGCGGGTATTAGAAGAGCGTCAGCAGCGGATGTTGACAAAGCTGACTGCCGTGATAGCAGCTGGTAGGCAAGATTTTATCGAAACATATGGGAGCGATCCTGCTGCACCGCTGCTAAACGAAGTTGAGATTGGTATCAAGCTAAAGGGTTTAAACTTAAACAAACAGGTAGTCGGTAAATTGACTTCTGCAGAATTCTCTAAGGCCCTCGTAGACCTTCAGCATCTCGTGGTTTCTGCTAAATCTATTGATTACGATTTAGAAGAGGATGCCGAGTGGCAAAAATTTGTCAGCTCTTCGCTATTTAAGAAAATGCTGGTAGGCTTTACAAATTATAGCGAGGACATTTATAGAAAGTTAAGTCATGCAGAGCCTGATGAGTTTGTTTCAGGGGTTGTGACGAAATCTTTGTTTATAGATTATTTAATTAGTTTACCGATTATGGCCATTAAAGGAGACTGGGCAGATCCTAGACTTCCTGAGCGTCTTCATGGCCAAGCTAATGAACTCTTTTACACCAATAAAATGGCCTCAGCTGAAAATTTTACTCAGATAGGTGGGATCCATCTAGGGCGTAATTCTGCTTCGCTTTATGAGGTTATGAACGAAGAGGCTTCTCAAGTAAACATAAGTTATAGCCATGCTGAGCAGGGCGATAAACCCGAAAGTCAGGTACTAAAGAAGAAGGCTTTTTCTAAGGAGAGCTGGGAGTTTTTAAAAGCGATTGTTGATATTCGGAATATTTCTCCAGGCATTTTCTTAGGAAAAATGATGTTTAGTGGCCGGGTGCAACTAGCACAGTCGACTCTGCTGAGTGGTGTTTTAGGACGGGTTCTTTTTGGCGGCCAAGGGCTCGAAACTGGAATTCAAGGGCAGTTGCTTGCTATGGGAGCTGGGATTTACCGCTACGCTTGGATTTGGGTGATTATTTATCCTCTGATAAAGTTTCACGAAAGTAAAATCAAAGACAAGTGGGGGTTTTTTAAAAGCCTTCGCTCTACTTTG
>JANQHA010000421.1 GCA_028282865.1 Oligoflexales bacterium | reverse complement strand
CAAGGCCATAAAACTATTACAGTTACTTTAGGTACAACGCCTAAATCATCGGAGCTGCCGGCGGAACGGGATTTGTTCTAAATCCCCCTTTCCATCCGTATCTCGCCGTGATATTTCTACCCGCCTAATTATTCTTATGTTTTGCTACCAAACTTGAAAGGACGATGATTTGACCACCACTTCAAAACCTGAGTATCCAAAAGGATTGCCTTATATCGTCGGAAATGAAGCGTCCGAGAGGTTCAGCTACTACGGCATGCGGGCCATTCTGGTTATTTTTCTAACCAAATATGTAGTCGACAGTATGGGCAACCCCGACCACCTAACCGCTGAAGAGGCTAAAGCGTGGTTCCATCTCTTTGCGATGGGCGTTTACCTTTTTCCCATTGTAGGAGCAGTAATTTCCGATGCTTATTGGGGAAAGTATCGGACCATACTACGCCTTTCAATTATTTACTGCTTAGGCCACTTGTGCTTAGCTCTCTTTGAGACTCGTATCGGCTTCATCTGCGGATTATCGCTTATTGCGGTTGGGTCTGGAGGTATTAAGCCTTGTGTGTCCGCTCACGTCGGTGATCAATTTGATAAGTCCAACCAATCTCTATTAGATAAAGCTTTTGCCTGGTTTTACTTTTCAATCAACCTAGGCGCCTTTGCTGGATCGATGATCACACCCGTTCTACTACACAACCAGGGCCCCTGGCTGGCTTTCGGAGTCCCGGGTATCCTAATGTCGATTGCAACGCTGCTATTTTGGATGGGACGAAAGACTTTTGTCCATGTGCCACCAGTAGGTATCGCTAAAATCAAAGAATCCGTGTTCTCACCAGCAGGTTTCAAGGCGATATCGAGCTTGGCAGTGCTTTATATCTTTGTCGCGTTCTTCTGGGCATTATACGACCAGACAGGCTCTTCATGGGTCTTACAAGCAGATGCTATGGATAGAAATGTCGACTTAAGGTTTGGCCCGTTCCAAGCAAGTTGGCTGGCCTTTGAGCTGTATCCGTCGCAAATCCAAAGTATCAACCCCGTACTTATCATGGCGTTTGTGCCAATATTTTATAACTTTATTTTTCCAAAAGTGAACCAATGGATCAGAGTAACTCCACTTCGTAAGATGGGAGCAGGCTTTGTTTTGACAGCTGCATCTTTCGGCATTATTGCAATAGCTCAGGCTAAAATCGATGCTGGCCAAACTCCTAGCATGATGTGGCAGCTAGCAGCTTATGTAGTTATAACCATCGCAGAAGTTTTTATTTCAATCACCGCGCTAGAGTTTTCTTACACTCAGGCGCCGAATGCTATTAAATCGATTGTTATGGGAATTTTCTTTTTATCGGTTTCATTAGGTAACTTCATCACAGCCGCCGTAAACATCATAATCCAAAATCCAGATGGTTCCAGTAAGTTAACAGGCGCCGAGTATTTTTGGTTCTTTACTGGGCTGGTGTTAGTGGCGGGTATTTTATTCATGGTAGTCGCTAAGTTTTATCAAGAAAAAACTCATATTCAAGATACGCAAGAGGCTATTGAATAAAGCATGGATGATCAAAAGGCTATAAATGTATTAAAAGGCCTCATCATAGATGGGGTCCACCAGGCGAAATCAGGCCACCCCGGTGGCGCGATGTCTAGTATTGACTTTGCCTACACACTCTTCAGCGAATATCTACGGTTTGACCCCAAAAACCCGGCGTGGAAAGGGCGAGACCGCTTCATTCTAAGCGCCGGTCATGAATCGATGCTTCTTTATTCACTTCTCTATGCAAATGGTTGGCTTGAAATAGATGACCTAAGGCAGTTTCGCCAGCTGCACTCACGCACCCCAGGACATCCTGAGAACTACCAAACTCCCGGCGTAGAGTGCACCACGGGTCCTCTAGGCCAGGGTGCAGCAATGTCGATAGGCTTCGCGATCGCCGCTAAGCATTTGGGCTCCCGCCTGGACAAAGAGCTTTTTGAAAATAAGGTTTATGCACTCCTTGGAGACGGCTGTATGCAAGAGGGCATTACGTTAGCCGCTGCATCCTATGCCGGCCACTTAAAGCTCAATAACCTTATTTGGTATTACGATAAGAACAAAATTCAAATCTCAGGCGACACTTCCCGCTCTTGTTCCGATAATGAAACCAAGGTTTTTGAAGGTTTTGGCTGGAAAGTTATTGAAATTGATGGTCACAATCGCGAGCAGATTAAAAAAGCTCTGGACCAAACTCAAAACCTATCACAGCCAATGCTTATCATCGGTGATAGCATCATGGGACATGGGACGTTTTCTCTGGAAGGAAGTTCCAAGACTCACGGCTCGCCATTACCACCCGAAGAACGTCTAGCGACTAAGGAAAAACTTGGACTACCGGACGAAGATTTTTATTCTCCTGCAGAAGCCATCAGCCATTACCAGCGAAATTTTGACAAAAAATCGTCCGAAGCAAACCAGTGGCAAGAGGCACTTGACTGCAAGCTAAAGGGTGATAAAAGCTTCGCGGAACTATACCAGCATTGCTACAGCATGATTCAAAGTGAAAAACTACCATCATTAGAATGGCCCGCTGACAAACCAATTGCTACCCGTAATGCATTCGGTGATATTATTGAAAAGTGGTGTGATAACCTTCCGCAGCTAGTCGGTGGCAGTGCAGATTTAGAACCGTCAAATATGACCGGAGCTTTTGCCAAAAAAGTCGGTGATTTTCAAAGTGAGTCTCCAGAAGGCCGCAACTTTGCATTCGGAGTTCGGGAATTTCCAATGTCCGCAATATGCAACGGCATCGCCCTAAACGGCGGCTTAGTTCCTTTTGACGCTACATTTTTAAGCTTTGCTGACTACTCGCGTGCGGCATTGCGACTAGGGGCGATCCAAAAAGCACAAGTTATACATGAATTTAGTCATGACTCCTTTTATTTAGGTGAAGATGGCCCTACTCACCAAGCCGTTGAACAAGTCATGTCGCTCAGACTTATCCCTGAATTTTTTGTCATGAGACCGGCGGATGCTAGAGAAACCGAAGTTATGATGCGAGTGGCACTTTGTTTACAAGACAAGCAGTCAGCAATTTGCTTAAGCCGGCAGGGTTTGCCTCAGCTACCTATTAGCCAGGAAACCTGTCAACTAGCCAAACAAGGAGCATATGTTGTCTCAGGGGATGATCATGCTAACTATATTATTTTTGCAACTGGTTCCGAAGTCTCTTTAGCACTCGACACCGCTCAGCTAATCGGCGCAGATAAAGTAAAAGTTATATCTGTGCCATGCTGGGAGCTATTCGATCAACAAGACGAAGATTATAAGCGCAAGATCTTATCTCACCATATCACCAAAAGAATCTCGATAGAGGCTGGTGTCACTAGTGGCTGGCAGAAGTTTACTGGCGGCTGCGGACTAAATGTCGGTATAGATCACTTTGGAGACAGCGCCCCCGCTAAAAGCCTGGCAAAAGAATATGGCTTTACCGCAGAGGCGGTCACTAACAGAATCAAAAACTTTTTTGAAGGAGCAAGCTAGTGAAGAAAGTTGCTTTATGGGGCGGCGTAATATTTGTTCTTATTTTAGCTTTGGCACTTTTTATGGCGAGCAAGTTTGGTGAGAAATCTCAGCTTTATGCTGCCGGTCAAATATCGATTGACTCTAGCTTGGAGCAAGATGCCTCGGGTTTACGAATTTTGTTTATTTCCGTTTACGATATGGACTCTCAAATGCCCATGCCCTACGGAGCTGTCAGAGAGCGACTCAGTACTGATGCCAAAGGGGAGTTCTTCGAATTCTTCCTGACTAAAGAAAGCCTACGCGTTATGAACCCAAATGCGCCCCTTCCTAAGCGCTTAAAAATAAAAGCTAGGATAGATGTTGACGGAGTCGGCGGCCCTGCTCAATCCGGCGACCTGCTTGGCGAAGCACAAAATATTTCCCTAGGCTCAAAGGGCGTCAGAATTGTTATAAATAATAAAATATAGCTTAACTTTCCAACATAAGCAGCATGAGCTAAAGTCAACCTATTGATATTAATAACTTTTTTAGCCTCCTAATAATCACATATTAACTCATTTTTGCATAGCCACAACCGATAATTAAGAACGGATAAACCGCGGGAGCCCATGGATAGACTTCAGCAAATACTAGATTATTTTAGACCCAAGTCTTCGAAGAAGTGCGTTCTGTACAACCAGAGAAACACCAGGGTTCTGCTAACATATTCGGTCACGATAACACTGATATTATTCTCGTACATACTAGTGTATGTGTACCTATTCCCTTCGAAACCTATGGCTATTTGGTGCGCGATCACCGGTTTTTTTGCAATGACCCCACCATTTGTCTACAAATACACTGGCAACTACAGAAACTCCGCGAACGTTTTACTTAGCAACGCTGTATTCATCATCTGTGTCGCCGCATCATATACCGGCGGTTTCGAATCACCGACATTATTTTGGTTAGCATGTATCCCATTATTTGCAGGTATTCTTAATAATCAAAGGTCATCCTACAGATGGGGTGCGTTAGGTATTATCATTGCTATATCTTTCGGTGTTTTCGAGCGTTATATGGGGGAGCTACCAAGCGTCATAAATGGGATTGAGGTTGTTCAGATGCAATTTCTAGTAGTCGTAGGTTTAACAACTCTAACGATGCTTTGCACCTCGGTCTACCGCACGGCAATTGACGATGCTATGAGTGAAATTAACATTCAAAAGGTTCAAAAGAACAACCTCCTCAGAGTCGTCTGTCACGACATTGCTAACCCACTCATGGTAATCCAAAACTCAACACGAAAAGCGCTAAAAAGCCAAGACAGCAAAGAGTTGGACGGATATTGGAAGCAGGTAGAGCGAGCTTCAGCAAATATGAACCAAATTCTAAACCAAGTTAGAAGCCTTCAAGCCATTGAAGACGGCAAAGTAGAACTACAGACAGAACCGATGACCTTAGAAGGTAGCTTGAGTGAAAGTAAGTTTATCTTCGAAGAACGCCTATCACAAAAGGGAATCGAGATCATCTATTCAAATGATCACGGAGACCCAAAACACTTCTATGCTGAACCTGTGAGCTTTGCCAACCATGTTCTCAATAATATTATTTCTAACTGTATAAAGTTCTCAGAAAATAACACGGCCATTCATGTGATAGAAAAAGACCTAGGTGATTTTATTCAGATTACCATTAAAGACCAGGGAATCGGTATCCCTAAAGAAATTCTTGCTGATATTTTTAGCCCGGTAAAGCAAACCTCAAGAGAGGGCCTTCTTGGAGAAAAAGGCACTGGTTTTGGAATGCCACTGGCCAAAGACTACGTTGAAAAATATGGTGGTACGATCGAAATCGAGAGTTATACAGAAGAAGATGAATCCACCGAATCTGGGAGTAGCTTTCATATATACCTGAAAAAGGCTGGGTAATGTTATAATGCTAACTTGCTGACACTATGAAAACATAAATATTTCTAACTTAGAAAATGATCTTTCTCTTCGTGCAATTACCAAAGCTTCAATGTATCTTTGTCTCCTCTCCGAAGGCCTATCATAAAACTTCCTTCCCCATGTAGGGATTTTAAGCTTTAGGTACTTGCATATTTGTTCAGTAATAATTCGACCAAAACGGCCGTTACCGTTTGCAAAGGGGTGGATAGTTTCGATTCGCTCGTGAAAGCATGGTGCAACCTTCTGTTCGCCTGTTAAACTAAACTCAGACCAGGTATGTAAGTCTTTCTCTAACCTGTAGATCTCGGGCCAAATTTTATGAGGGAGAGCAAAGTCAGGATTAGCAAGTTCGTAATCTCTTATTTTCCCAGCCCAGCTCCATACGTTTTCAAATAATTTTTTATGTGTTTTAATCCAGAAGTCATACTTGCAAGGGTTTGCTTTTTGTGTGGCAAGCCAGTTTAACCCTTTTATTATATTATCTTCTTCATACTCATCAAGTTCTCCGATAGTTTGGATTGTTTTTATTCTAAGCCCCTTTTGAAGTTCTTTAGGCAAAGGGGTCTGACCATCACGATCTTTAAAAAGAAAGTTCTTCACCAGATATCTCCCCTCTCAAGAAGGTCGTCAGAAATACGCTGGATTCGCGTTTTTATATCATTGGAAACCCTCTGATCTTCTAGTGTCATATGTGTGTCAGCTTCAATGACAATTTTTGTAGCCTTCTCAATAGCTTTATTTCTCAAATAAGAACTAAGATCTTCTTTAGGAACAATAGCGTAAATAAATTCGCAGTCCATTGCACTTGCGATTTTACTCATAGTTTGTAATGTAACTTTTCCCATTAACTCCCGCTTTTCCGTTTGCTGAACTGTGGCTGTGGAGAGTTTCGATAACTCCGCCAATTTAGAC
The DNA here is from genome assembly GCA_028282865.1 of Oligoflexales bacterium. Lineage (GTDB taxonomy): Bacteria > Bdellovibrionota_B > Oligoflexia > Oligoflexales > CACXFL01 > JANQHA01. Next base: position 418 of record JANQHA010000421.1, on the reverse strand, counting down.
AGCGTAAGACACATTGCTTGACGCATGTAGTTGATCCAACCTGTTCGGATTTGCGTATACTCTGCAAAACCCTGCAATTTTCTTAACCGCCTATTGATCTGATTTCTGGCCAGCTTAGCAGGTGGTTTCATAGACTATTCCTATGCTTATAGACATAATTTATTATATCATAATAATGTTTATAAGCATATTTAAAATGAAATAAATTATGTCTATAGACATAATTTATTTCGCACTATAGATAGTTTTTTATAGAAATATTAGATAGTTAAGTGAAATATCTTCAACATACTTTCTTATACAAAATATTCATACAGCTTATCAGTATGTAAATCCTAGGTTCGACAAGCCGGGAAACATAAATCATTGATAAACTACGCTATAATTAAACTTGGCAAGTTGCATCTCAACATACCCT
>JANQHA010000416.1 GCA_028282865.1 Oligoflexales bacterium | reverse complement strand
GCTCTCCTACTGCGGTGCAAAGAGCTGCGCGCCGTTGGCCTTCGGGGAGCAGCATGTCGTTAAAGTTTGGTGACCGAGTTACGGATTCACCGGTGTTTGAAGGGTATAGCTCGCGATATTGCTTGGCGGTCATAATGATGGCGTTGGATCGAGATTCGAGCCATTCGAAGATATGTGACAAATGGTCAAACCCAAGGATCTCAAATGAAGTGCCTTTGGTAGGTATGCAGTCTAGAACCTTTAGCTCGTTTAAACTTTGCTTCGCCACTACGATTCCTGCAAAGTTATGTGCCAGAGCTGTGATTGCATATGAAATTACCCCACGAACCGGTTTTAATGAACCGTTTAGTCCGAGCTCTGCGGCATAGACCCAGTTTCTCTGACCGCCGCCTGGATTAATTTGCTTGATTAGCTGGCCTATGCTGATAGCAAGGGCGAGATCGAATTGGCTGCCGTCTTTCTTGAGCTCTGCAGGAGTTAGGCTAGTGATAATTTTCTTTGCAGGGATCGTGATGCCTATGGCTTCCAGGGCTGACTTAGCCCTTTCTTTACCGTCACGGCAGATTTCGGAAGCATTTCCTATAAGCTGTAGCCCGGAAAACCCCCTACCAAAGCTTGACTCGATTTGTATCAAGCTGCTTACCATAGCATGATTGGTCGCTGTGTAGACTTGACTTTGCATTTTCCTCTCCTCGGCTAATCACCAAAAAGCTAACCTAAGTCGTAGCTTTTTTTCTAGCGATATAAGTCCATTTTGTGAGATGTCTGTAGCTGACATGTTAAAACGGGGAAATATAACAGATTCTTTGGTGACGGAGACCGTTTGTCGTTTGAATCTTCTATTGTTATCGTGGTAGAAGAGAGTTTTAAAGTGCGAGGTTCATTGTCTTGAAATTACTAGATCCGTTTCGTTTTTCGATAGCTGAAACCGTTCATAAAATTTTGCTTGGTGATGATTCTAATTCATCTGAGCTTCCTACAATCGAAGAGGTTGCGAGTTATATAGAGATCCCTCCTAATTCCGAAATGGGAGATTTTGCTTTGCCATGTTTTCGGTTTAGCAAGGCTCTAAAAAAAAAGCCGGTGGAGATCTCTCAGCTATTTCAGCAGTCCGCTGAGATTCAAGCAAATCCCTGGATAGCTAAAGCGGTTTGCGCCGGACCATTTCTTAATTTCTTCGTTGATAAAACTTCAATGGCCAACTGGCTACTGCCAAAAATTGACGATGGTTCGTATTTTGATTTGCTGCGGTCGGTTAGCTCAGATCGAGGTTTGAGCCGGGTTATGATCGAGTTCTCGCAGCCTAATACTCATAAAGAGCTGCATATTGGCCATGGCCGTAATATGTGCCTTGGTGATGCTCTTGTGCGGTTATATAGGTCCTGCGGGTTTGAAGTGACTGCTGCCAATTACCCCGGAGACGAGGGGACTCATATTGCAAAGTGCCTTTGGTATATGGGTAAGGAAAAGCTCCAACCACCCGAAGAAAACCGCGGCCAGTGGCTCGGTGAGGTTTACGCTAAGGCCTCACGGACGCTTGCTAATGCAACCCCAGCGGAGAGAAAAAAGTTTGATGAAGGTGTTTCGGAGGTTCTTGCTGCTATTGAAAGCAAGACCGGTCCTACGTTTGAGTTGTGGAAGGAAACTAGGCAGTGGTCTCTTGACCTTTTTACAGCAGTATATCATTGGATGGATATCGAGTTTGATTGTTACTTTTACGAGTCTGAACTCAGTGATGACAGCCAGAAAATTGTCGATGAATACCTCAATAAAGGTGTGTTTATCGAGTCGGACGGTGCAGTTGGCTGCGATTTAAATGATGATGGATTAGGTTTCATGATGGTTCGAAAAAGTGACGGTAATACTCTTTATGCAACCAAAGACTTGGTGCTAGCACGTCGTAAATTCGACCAATTTAATATCGAACGCTCGATTTATGTAGTTGCTTCGGAGCAAAACCTACACTTTCGCCAGGTATTTAAAACTTTGGAACGTATGGGCTTTGATGCTGGAATTAAATGTTTTCATTTGAGTTATGGGCACGTGCGGCTTCCGGAAGGAAAGATGTCGTCTCGTGATGGAACAGCGGTCAGCTTCCAGCAGCTTCGTGAAATGATTGAAGAGAAGTTAACTGAATACCTTAAAAAATACGACGATTGGGACGGGCAACGTTACCAAGAGACTATGCGGCAACTATGTGTAGGCGCAATTCGTTACGGTATGGTTTCGACCGATCCTGCAAAAGATATTGTGTTTCGACTCGATGACTGGGTGAGTTTTGAAGGTAGCTCAGGGCCGTATTTAATGTATAGCTATGCACGGACTCAATCAATCCTTCGTAAAGCATCGGAAGCTGGCTATGAAGTCAGTCAGGAGTGCCTGGAGTTGCTGACTGAAGATGTCGAACAGGAGTTATTGAACCTGATGTATCAGTTCAATTTGACCGTAAAAGAGTCTTGTTTGAACGATAAACCAAGTTTGCTTGGCCATATGCTTTACGATCTTTGCCGCTGCTTTAACAGGTTCTATAACCAGCAGCCTATCTTGAAGGCCGAGAACTCCGAGCTACTTCAGGCACGGTTAAGCCTCGCCTCCAGCTTTGCAAGGGTGCTTCACTTTGGCCTCAATCTGTTAGGAATTCACCCCCCCGGAAGGATGTAGCGGAATTGCTAATTGCTCTTAAGCGGGAATTTATCACCGTTACCGAAGCCTTAAATCAGGTGCTTAGGGAGTTCACTTTGGTTGAGAATTCTCGCCTTTGCGGTACCTAAGGCTAGAATAAAAGGTGTTTAATAAATGATGTATATTCTTTAACATATTGATAATAAAGGTAAATTTTTAGTTATTTAGCTATTTTTTCTTTTTCTTCTAAAGCTTTGCAAACATCTGCCGATCTTGAAATCTGAAGGTAATTGATAGCACTCGCACTAAGGAGCAAGTGATGAAATTTGTAAATGCAATGAAGGATCAAAAGGGCTTCAGTATTATCGAGCTTATGATCGTTGTTGGGATTATCGGTGTATTAGCGACTATGGCGGTACCGAAGTTTCAGGCTTTTCAGGCTAAGGCTAAAAGGGCTGAAGTTAAAACAACCCTCGGTCATATATTTACACTCGAAGAAACTTATGCATTAGATAACAACGCTTATATAGCGTTCACTACCTACGGGGACGATGCCGCTGGTGGAAGCAACTGCTCTGTTGCCGCTGCTACTACTTTAGGGTTTACCCTTCAACCTTGTAATAACAGCTTACCGAGATATGGCTATAGTGTTGCAACGACTGGTATCGGTACCGAGCCATTTGATGCTA
>JANQHA010000312.1 GCA_028282865.1 Oligoflexales bacterium | reverse complement strand
CATTTAGCTGACCTTCGGTCTTACTGAGTTTTTTTGTGACTTGCTTTAGCTCAGCAGCTAATTCTTTTACTGCCTTTTCTTGTTGTTTCAACTTTTCCGATAGACTATCTTGTTCAGATTTTCCTGCGGCAATTTCCTTATTTTTTGAATCTACTGTTCTACTTAACTGGGTGATTTTTTGTTCTAACTGCTTTTGGGCTTTTGAGGCCTTAGCTTGACTGCTTTTACTGTTTTCTTGTTCTTGTTTTAATTTAGCCTCGGTGCTGGCGGTGGAGGTCTGTAGGCTTTTAATCGTATTTGACTGCAGCTGAATTTTCTGCTGCAGCTCTTCTACTTGTTGCTGCATTTTTTGTTGCTGCTGCTGAGCGGTCTTCTGATTGCTGTCACTTTGGTTCTTGGTTTTTTCAAGCTTTTTTTGAAGTGATTGGTTCTGCTTTTGCTCTTGGGATAACTGTTGCTGTAACTGAGATTTTGATTGATTAGATGACTTGACTTGAGCGGCATTGCTTTGTTTAAGTTGCTTGATTTCTTGTTGTAATTTGGTTTTTGACTCTTCTGCTTGCTGTTGAGATTGCTGTATCTGCTGCTCCATGCTTTCGATCTGCTGCCTTAGTTGCTGGGAGTTTCTTTCTTGTTTTTGCATCTCTTGACGCATCTTTTGTTTTTCTTGTTGAGCTTGCTGAATTTCCTGCTGCTGCGCCTTGATCTGAGTAGCGGCTTGTTTTAGTGTCGCAGTCTTAGTTACTTGGTCTTCATACAGCTTCTGCAGGCGACCCTCTCTTTGTTTCAGAGTATCGCTAAGCTGTTTTAGGTCTTCTAAGCTTGTGGTTAACTTTTCACGTTTTTCGGCGACGTCTTGCATATCAGCTTTGAGTGATTCCATGTCTTTTTGGTTCTTCTCGAGATCTTTTTCAGGTACCAGACCTTTTAGGTATTCTTCTGCCTTTTTTCGCTCCATACTTACATTGATTTTAGTAACCCCCGACATCAACATGGCAAAGACAAACATAATCAAGAAAACAACAGCAATTGCCATGAACAAGTCCGAGTAGGACGTCCAGGCGCTGCCGGCATTGTCGTCTTGGTTTTCCTCGTGTTTATCGTACATTGTAGGTAGCACCCCTACTGTGTTTCCCGCATTAAAGCCTCAATCGGGGTGGGGTGTGTGAAAGTTGAGTTAACAATTTAAGATATTGATTTTATTGATAAAATATCAGATAAACAGGGGGTTGAATTAGCTGCTCCTCCCCCTTGGTTGACGTCTAGACAGTTAGCCGTTGGAGAGCACAGCTTGGGGCCATAATCTATTTAAATATCCGAGGGATGAAAACAATTCCCCAGAGTATTAACCCGATTATCCATATACCTGCGGCGTAAGCTAAATGTGTAACGTAGGAGTCTGGAACTAAGTAAATGCTTGAGCGGGTTGCGGCAGCAACGATTAAAAGAAATCCGACCCAACCGAGAGGAAACTTCTTAGCCTCTATAGAATGCCCGTCATTTCCATGAGCTAAAATAACTCGCGATCCTATCAATACAGCCAATAGTCCAAACCCTCCTATATATTGTAGATGAAGCGTATTAATGGAAGGGTACCCACAGTAAAGCCATGCGCTTACTAAAATAATCCAACAAGACACCCAAATTGACAGTGTATGAATGGTTCTTTTCTTTGGCAGATAAATAAGCTTCCAGTGAGTTACAGCTATGTAGGATACGACTATTGCTCTTAAAATTCTTCCTAACGTCGGGGCCCAAAAAAATTCGATGATAAATGAAACTGTAAAAATAGCTGCTCCGATATAGTTAGCTAGCGAAACAGTTCTGAGGAATGATTCGGATCTTTCGTATCTATCTCTTTGACTTTTCACGATCTCGGTCCAACCGAAGATTCCGGGAATAAGACGACCACCGATCCCTAGGATTAGTCCTAACATCATGGCTTGGTACACTAAAGCCTTGCCAAACTGGTAGGCGTTAGATGTTAGTATAAGGCAGAGGCCAACGACACCTAAGCCTAATGATAACCCAACGAATATGAAGGTGTCTGGTGGGTTGCTTTGTCTGCCTACGAAGCGCTTGATAGAATAGAGCATCGCGAATAAAACACCGATAAGCATAGTGATGTCGAGATTGAATTGATTTGCTGTTAAGCCGTTCCATGTTAATGATAAAATCAAGCCGACAGAACAAGCCACTTCAAAGGTGGTTGCGAAGCTAGTCTCAGTAAATCTAGGAACGGCCGTCATCAAGAAACCTAAGACAAAACATAACAAAAAGCCATTAAACATAAGCTGCGCATGATGTTGGCCCGGGTAGGTGCTTAGTAAATTTTGTTGAAACATGATCCAAAGGCTTGCTCCGTACAGTGACAGAACCCATCCTACCGGGAAGAAAAGTCGAAACGGATCTCTTTTAATTTTTGTTAGCAAGTGGCAGTAACCTTTCATGTTATAACGATTGCATACGCCCCTAGACGCTTAAACACTAAACCAATCCAGGTTAAAGCAGTACATCTCTTCTGGTGGCGAGTTGCTAATCTCGCTCCTAAATTCCTTTAGTACAGTCATAAGCTTCTTGCGCAGGGATTCGGTATCCTTCTTACTTAACGCAAATACCGAAGTGTAGTGCATTGAGCTTGGGGACTCTTTATCTAGATCCTCCACAGCCTTTTGCCGCCAGTTAAGGTGGTTGACTCGAATCAAAGGAGAACTCTTAGGCAAGTGGAAGTTTTTTTCTTTTAGCCTCCATTTATGCTCTTTCTGCTCGAGTAGTCCGGCGGTGACTAGCTGTCCTACGCATTTTTCTACCACGCTGTGCTCGAGGTTGAGATGACGGGCGAGAGTTTTGAGGTCTTGAAAGCGGTCTATTGATAGCGCCATGTGAATCGCCATCCAATACCAGGTTCCGTAGTAGGCCTGCATGATCTTTGCTGGAACCATAACCCCTTTAGTCTGCTTTGCGATATCGAGTTGTCTCTGCTGAGCTGAAACCAGTCGACTCCGAAGTATATTCTTTAACTCTTTAGTTCCAGCCCGTTCGAGTTCTACCTTTGTTAAAAAGACCTCGGTTTCGAGCTCATCCATCTCCAAATATACCGCTATCCCTGCGGCCTGTTCCAAGGTCAGATGCTTCTCTCCTCTGAGAATTTGCGAAAAGTACGAGCGTTGGCATTTTGCTGCTTCAGCCAGCCGGCTACGAAACCCCCTGATATGTGAGTTTGAGTCGATAACTTGATTTAAGTGTTCCAGATAATTTTCTGTGCTCATCGTATCATCCTTAATTTTGGATCTTGAAACTATCCATATGTTCTGATTTGTGTATATAAAAAATCTACAAGAAATGAAACAAAGATGTACGATGCATTTACGATTCGATTAAATATATTTGCAAAGTAAGAGGAGGTATAAAAATGATTTTCAAGATTCAGCTTTCTTCTAACAAAATGACCTTTGCGTCAATCTGTATGACGCTTTTGTTTAGCTCTCTCGCAATGTCAGGGCCTATTACCAGTTCTGGTAAAGAGCCGATTTATGAAACCCAACGAAAAGAAATCGCAGGGATTTTTCAGAATTCTAGAGTCTCTAGATATTTTGCTCATGATACTGCTATAAAGTCTATCACGAGAAAATCTCGCGACTATAAATATTACTACATGATTTTAACTAGCTGGTGTGAGCTAGAAGTCGGCGTCGATTGGCATTGGAATCGTCAAGCTGGGGTGCGCGAATTACATTTGGAAGTGGGCAAGTGCGATGTGTTATTTAAAAAACCTGTGACCTTTAAAGGTAACAAGCCGAACTCGCCCAGGGAGTTGCAGTTTGGTCCTGACGGGGTCGTAAAAGTTATTTTGAAAGATAAGTCATGTGCGGGTAGTTACGAATTTCTCAAGGGTGATAATCCTTGGGTAGGCATATACTTAGACCTTCCCGAGAACTGTTCTCCAATGAATGGCAGGGTTGAGCTTAAAAACAACGAGACCAAAATCATTGATGGGACTAATGATTGGGAGTTTTTTAGAGTCGATTTATAACGCTATAGAAGCCTGACTCCATCACGGTCAATAACTCTCTGGAAAGACGGGCTCACTCGGTGGTAGATGTCCGTTAAAGACATTTTGCATTTTCATTTCAACTCATGTACATTTTAATGTACACATGGCTGATGAAGTTTGAGATCCTCCAATCGGACATTTTTGCTAAGTGGTTATCAAAGCAGCAGTCGGTTGATCAGCAGCG
>JANQHA010000450.1 GCA_028282865.1 Oligoflexales bacterium | reverse complement strand
TTGCACCGCAGTAGGAGAGCACAACCTTTTGCTCCGAGGTTCCCCGGGGTCAGGAAAGTCTATGTTCTCATCAAGGCTAGTGAGTTTGCTACCAAACCTGCAAGGTGAAGAACATATAGAGTCTCTTAAAATTCACAGCTCATACAATCACACCATCAGTCCAAGTTTACTTGCAGCGCGCCCGCCGTTTCGCGCGCCACACCATCAATCAAGTACAAGTGCCATATTAGGCAGTGCTGCTAAGCCAGGAGAGCTATCGATGGCCCACGGAGGGGTCCTTTTTCTTGATGAATTTCCGGAGTTTCGACGTGATCTGATCGAAGCTTTACGAGAGCCGTTAGAGACTGGGTTTATCCGACTATCTCGTACCAAGCTAAATTTAGGCTGGAAATCAAAATGTATCCTAGTAGCCGCCGCAAACAACTGTCCCTGTGGTTGGTTTGGTAGCAAACGAAAAAAATGCCGATGTACCATAAACCGGATCAAATCTTACATACAAAAAATTTCAGGTCCTATCCTCGATCGTATTGATATTCACCTAAATATGCCAGAGCCACCCGGACACGGGACTTCATTACTGTTTGATCATCAAGGCGCTCCTCAAAGCCTGAGCAATCAAGCTGAAGAAATGGTCACTATCGTTAAAAGAGCACGAGAGTTTGGAAAAAAAAGAAACCAAGAGCTAGGAATTCGGGTCAATCGAGATATACCAGCAAAAGACATTGTAAATGCCTGTAAAATTTCTCCAAAGCTATTAGACCAAACGCTAAAGTCTAAGATAAACATTAGCTTAACGAATCGTAGCCTAATAAAAATGCTTCGGGTCGCAAGGTCTTTAGCTGACATTGATGCCAGTGACGCCGTACAACTAAATCACTTAAACACATCGCTATCGTGGCAATCCGAGTACGCCGCAGACCAACGGGGAGATATTGCATTAGGTTTTTACTGACTCATAGAGTTAAAAACCGTTGCATACAGCTTTATCTGTTTTAAGAAATTAGATAATCCATTACGCCGATTCATAGACAGATGATCAATAATGCCAACCTCGGTAAGAAAGTCCGCATTCTGCTCTAAGATTTGTTTTGGAGTTAGGCCGCTGTAGACCGTTAACAAAACCGCCATAATGCCTTTTACGATAGCGGCCTCGGAATCAGCGTAAAACTTAACAACACCTTCCTCAAATACTGGAACTAACCAGGCTTTGGACAAGCACCCTTCGACAAGAAACTTATCATCTCTCTGACTATCCGATAATGCTGGCAAATCGCGACCTTTTTGAATCAGATATTTGTAGCGATCCTCAGGCGTTTCACAAGCTGATAGCTCTTTCATTAAAACTTCACTACGCTCATTCACAAGAAAAACCCTTAAAGTGGCTGCGGTATATGAGGTCGCGAGAGATTCTCGGACTCACCAGAGGTGATCAATACATTATCTTCAATACGGACTCCACCGTATTGCATCAAACCATCAATCAGAGGCCAATCAAACTCGTTAGTATTAGAGCGTGCTTGCTCTAGCAATACCGGGTTAAAGTAGATCCCTGGCTCGACGGTTAATAAGTAGCCCTCCTCTAGCACTCCAGAAAACCGAAGGTTAGGAAAATAGCCCGATTTGGGCAATGTAGTCTTGCCCATAGGATCTAGAAGCTCTGCTCCGACGTCATGCACCTGAACCCCTAAAAGGTGACCCAAAGAGTGAGGAAAGAAATGCTTGACTAACTTCTTCTCGATAGCCTGCTCAACTGAGTTACCCTTAATAATCCCAGCATCTATTAGAATCTTACCCACTTCTTCAACAGCTCTCATATTTAATGAGAGATAACTAGCTCCAACTTTTGCCTCAACACACAACTCCTGCTGGGCTTTGTCGAGTCTGTTATGAATGGTGCGAAAGGTATCCGAAACGCTGTCAGCTAGTATGGTTCTAGTGATATCACTATTATAGTGGCGATACCTATTTCCGGCGTCAAGCAGCAGGACTTTGTTATCGACCTTATTCTCCCTGGTATCGCGGTAATGTAAAATAGAGCCTTTTTCATTGAGCGCAATAATCGGCTCATACCCGACATTTTTTGGAACAGCTTCTGTTATTTGCGAATAAGCCCAATAAATCTCACGTTCAGTCGCGCCTTGATGAAAAAGTTGCTCTGCTTTCTTATGTCCAGCAGCAGCCCGGTCCACCGCGACCCGCGTGCAGGCGATTTCATAATCGGTCTTAAACTTACGCCCCCAGTTAAAAGGTAGTACGATCTCCTCAGGGTTTACACTAAAACCAGATTTATGAAGATCAGCTTCCTTTTTCTCTCCAATGAAGGCAGTGTTACCAAATTCACTTGCACGCTTCCACATAGCTTTGAGCTCGCTGAATGATTCGATATCGAAAGACTGCTCCCACCCTTCACCACTAAGCGGAGCGAACTCCTCCCAGTAGTCACTAGGATGGTAGTAAAGAAGCATCGGGGTTTCGCCAGCTTTTAAAATGATAAGGTGGTGAGGGCCATAAATAGGACACCAATGCGCAAAATGAGGGTTTATCCGAAGCGGCGCATCACAATCGTCTTGGAAAAACCTCTTAGCGATACCTGAGCTGATAACCACCGAGTCGAAGCTGCTTTCCTCAATAAATGGCGCTACCCGCTCTGCCAGGGTTTTAACATGCTGATGATACAAAGAATCTAAACTCACAACTTCCCCCAAAAATGATCAATACCGGACGAATCTACCACCACAAGCAGGTCAAGGCAATTACCTCTATTGAAAATAATAACTATTTAGGCTATTCACCCCCTGACTATATCGACCTCGGGGCCATGACCCGAATGGAGCCCAAATTGACCACACATCAAATCGACTGCCAACGACATCTTTTTTCAATCTCCCCAGAGATCACCTATCTGAACTGCGCTTACTTTTCGCCCGCACTAAACACCCAGGCAGAAGCCGGCCTAGACAGCATTGAACAAAAAAGACACCCCTGGACTATTGAGAGCAATGAGACATTTTTCAGCATGCCCGATAAATGCAGAGCTGCTTTCGCCAAGATTGTCGATATTGATAGCAGAAACGTCGCTTTAATTCCCTCTGCAAGCTACGGAGTAAACTTAGCAGCCAGCAATCTGCCCATACAACCCGGACAAAACATCGTGCTTTTAGAAGAGCAGTTCCCCTCAAACGTCTACGCCTGGCTTGAGCTTGCTAAAAGAAAAAACTTAGAGATCATCTTCGTCGAGAGACCGGAAGATGGGTCATGGAATGATCATATTATCGATGCAATTAACAGCCATACTGCAGTCGTTTCGGTACCACATTCCCACTGGACCGACGGTTACGCGATCAACCTAGAAGACATTAGGGCAAAAGCCCGGCAACATCATGCAGCATTGGTGGTAGATGCCACCCAATCGCTCGGAGCTAAGCCATTTTCGGTAAAAGACATTCAACCGGATTTTTTGATCTCGTCGGGGTATAAGTGGCTCTTAGGGC
>JANQHA010000181.1 GCA_028282865.1 Oligoflexales bacterium | reverse complement strand
AGGTTAAGATACGTATCGATCTAAGGCCAGATGGAGCCCATTTTTACTTAGATAGGCGTAAATCAGGCGGAGGCTTACCGATTGGAGTCCAGGGTCGAGCCCTTTGTCTTATATCGGGTGGTTTTGATTCCGCTGTGGCCGCTTGGTATCTTTTGAAGCGTGGAGTTGAGCTTGATTTTATCTTTTGTAACTTAGCGGGTGGTGCCTACGAACGTTCGGTTATTTCGGTCACTGCGGCACTTGCTAAGCGTTGGTGCTACGGATATCAGCCCAAGCTTTATATCGTGCCGTTTTCAGAAGTAGTTGGAGAGATTAGAGCTAAGGTCAAACAAAACTATTCGCAGGTGATTTTGAAAAGAGCGATGTATCATGTGGCTGAGAAGGTTGCTAATGATATAGGTGCCGAAGCTTTGGTTACTGGCGAGGCGATGGGGCAGGTTTCGTCGCAGACGCTATATAATCTTCGGGTGATAGAGGATGCCATTGCGACTCCAGTACTAAGACCGTTAGTAGGTTTTGATAAAGAGGAAATTATTACAATGAGTCGGTTTGTCGGTACTCACGCACTTTCTGAGCACGTCAAAGAGTACTGTAACATTGCCCCTAAGCACCCAGTAACTAAAGGGTCTGTCGAAGTCGCGCGGCAGCAAGAGCAGGAAATTGACGCGGGTTGCTATGACTTAGCAGTTGAGCAAATGAAATCATTAGATATCAGAGAGACTGATACCGATGATCTTCTAAGCGACTTTTTATTTACCCGTGAATTATCTAAAGATAGCATAATCATTCACTGCACTGACCATGAGGACACCGACTCTTGGAAAATGCCAGGCAGCCAAACCTTTGACGCTGAGCATTTGATGCAAAATTTTACCAAGCTTGATAAGAATAAGCGTTATGTATTGGTATGCCAATATGGGTTACAAAGTGCTGTATTAGCTGAGCGGATGCAAGATCGCGGTTACGAGGCCTATAGCTATGCTGGGGGAGTTTCTCAATTGCGGCTTGCAAGTCAATCAAGGGTTCATTGATTTGAATTGATGTTTGGTACTGCCAAAAATGTAGCGTGGTCGACCATCCCTTTTATAGTAACCCGAGATAGCAGCCCTTGGTCAAGGTTGGCACTGCTGGTAGGTGCTACGATATTGAGGTAGTTTTGGCTGAGACCTTTTTTTCTGCCAAGCTCGTCGCAATCTTGCTCCCAGATCACCTCGGTTGTAGTGTTGATAAACTTCATACCGTACGCTTTGGCGAGCTTCGACGATAGATCGCGAAGTTTGGCAGAACGATCTTTTATTACCTGAGAAGCGACATGGTTTGGCATCCTTGCTGCCGCGGTGTTTGGCCTCTTTGAATAAGGGAAAACATGTAGGTAAGAAAGCTCAAGCTCTTTGACGAACTGATAACCATCTTCGAATTCTTCGTCGGTTTCACCAGGAAATCCAGGTATTAAGTCTGTACCGATATTGGCCAGGGGAAAATGGCTGCGGATCATTGCTACGCCTTCCCTATATTCTTTGGTATCGTAGTGGCGTCTCATAAGTTTTAGAATGCGATCACTACCTGACTGCAGAGGGAGGTGAAAATGATGACAGAATCGGCTGCTATTTCTGGCCATTAATTCTACTAAATCTGCCGTCAGCTCATGAGGCTCCAACGAAGATATTCGAAACCTGGTATTTGGTGCTGCGGTGAGCGCCCTTGCTAACAATGATGTTAACGTGGCGTTTTTCGGCTCTGGTAGATCCTCACCGTAGTCACCTATGTGAATGCCTGTGAATACTATCTCTCGGGTTCCGAGTTTACCAAGTCGCTCAATTTCATCTAAGACTTGATTAAAAGGCACACTTCTACTGGCACCGCGGGCGTAGGGTATTAGACAATACGAGCAAAAATTATCACATCCGTCCTGAACCTTTAAAAATGCGCGCGTTCTACTTGAATGCGCACTATCAAAAATTGTCAGCGAGGACTTAAAATGACTTTGCCTATTATTGGTAACGGGTGTCACATCGCTAGGTAATTTGCTAGCACTCAGCTTGGTCGTGTCGGAATTAAACGAGGTTTCAATCAACTCTGCCGCTTTGTGTTTTACTTCGTTGGGTATGATGTAGTCAATGTAGTCGAGTCGGCTAAGTTCATCAGAGTTCACCTGTGCGTAGCATCCGGTCACAATTATCTTTGTGTTAGGGTTATCTTTTTTGATTTTTCTAGCAAGATATCTAGCCTGCTTTTCAGCGTTGGCGGTCACAGAGCAGGAGTTGATGATAGATAGCTGCGCTTTGCTGCTTTCAGCGACCTGCCGAAACCCTCTAGTCGCAAGCTGATTTATCAATGCATTGCCGTCGTAGCTGTTGACCTTGCACCCTAATGTTTTGATATATATATTCTTTTCCATAGCCATCACAAAAAAACTGAGGTGCATTTATAGCAGCCTCAGTTATTCTTTAACAGCTCTGATTTTGATAATCATGGTCGGTAGTTACTGACTTATACAATATATTTGGTGCCTATTGCCACACGGTTGTGTTGCTTTGCTACCATCTATCCACTGGTCGGTATCACCAACCCCACCGCTAGCATCGCCGACGTGACCGGCACCGGAGTTAGACGTCCAATTACTGCAGTTAGCTCCAGTGTTAGTTCCTGAAGCTCTGGTTGAAGTCCAGGTGTGGTTGCTGTGATAGGATTCGGGCTCTTTGTAGGGATCGTAGGTGCCGTGCTCATTATAAATTAAGTGAGCCCGAGTACTAGTCCAAAGTTGATTGGCTTCGGCGATCAAATAATACGCAAACGTGGTTCCATTATCAATTCTGGTAGAGTAAATCTTTTTATCGGTTTGAATTCTGTCTTTTGCATTCTCTGTACTATCTGAAAGCACAGCCTTCCAAGTGACTCCCGTATGTGCTAGACCGCTGGCTTCTGCAAGCTCCGTGCATTTGCTATCAGCTCCAGCAAGACCGCCTAAATTCCCAGTAAAGCCAAATTGACTGGCGAACATACAATAGTGAGCTGCGGATGAGGCACCATTTAAAAACGCGGCTTCGGTGCATGTCAGCTTTCCGTCGTCGGAGCTAGTTTGTCCTTCGGAGGTATTTATTTCGCCCGAGGCTTGCTGAGTTATTGTGACTTCCCCACTTAGCTCCTCGTTTGGGGAGATATTTTCTTTATCATAACTTTCGGTGTTTGTTGCAAAAGGCTCAACATTTCCGCTACCAGCACCAGAAGTTTCTTTTTTATTAAGATCGCTATTGCCGCGGAAGCTATTATCTTCGCTGCAGTGGCTCAGGCCAATAACAATCAATGAAAGTGATATTAGTCGAAATATATTCACGAAACCTCCTAATGCATTTATATATACTGCTAATAACTGTATCGGCCCTCAGGGCCGAAGCCCTGAGAGATATATGTAATTATTTGATATTATTTGTATTTTGGGGTTATTTTATTGGTTGGTATTCCTGAGGGCCTTCTGGCTAGGCCTCAGGGTCGTCTAATGGCTGGCTGATACAGTAAATTTGCTGCTTTTTACCGCATGGCTGAGTGGCTTTACTACCGTCAAACCAGACATCGTCATCACCATACTTATTACTTGAGTCACCGACGTGCCCGTGTCCATATCTTTTTGTCCAATTATAACAGTTTATACCAGTGTGGTAGCCGTTAGACCCAGTTGTAGCCGTCCAGGTATGGTTGCCGTGATAGGTGCCGGGTTCCCTGTAGTCGTAGTAATAGCCAAACTGGTTGTAAATGGGCTGATTGACATGATTTGTCCAAAAATTTCCTGGCGTGGCAAAAAGATCGCCGGTAAAAACTCCGTTTAGCATACGGTTTACGTAAACATTTTTATCCGTTTTGATGCGGTCTCTTGCGTGGTGACCGCTTGCTGAAAGGATCGCCTTCCACTGAACTCGAGAGTCAAGTAAGCCACCTTCTGCAGCAAGGTGGGTACATTTTTCATCAGCGCCTTCCAGTCCGCGTAGTGACCCGGTGTAACCAAATTTGCTAACGAATAAACAATAATGGCGAGGATCCTGTACGCCGCCATGAAATGCACTGTCTATGCAGGTTCTGCGATTGTCTTCGGGGTCACTTGTTTCGTCAGCGGCACTCATATCGTTTAGAACATATCCTGCCAACATTGCTGAGCTTCTGCTGGTAGAGGAACCGGTTTCATCACCTTTTCTAGCCCAATGCATTGAATAGTACATATTGAAAGCCTTGTTTGTTTGGCCGCCAAATTGTCGGAACGTCGCATCGGTGTTTTGCTCAGTATTTTTAAGGTCAAATCGAAGCTCTACGATAGCCCTATTTTTGCTGAAGAAAGAGTCTGGTGCGGGGTTAATTGCTGAGATCTCGTAGCAGCTATAAAACCGGTTAAAATTGCATAGATTTATATTTGGTAGTGGATCTGCGGAGCCCTCCTCGCCATCGGAATTAACGCTTATTCTCAAGCAGCGTCGCTTTAAAGTGTCAGGAAATTCGTCGAATTTGCTAGGACTTTCTAACAACGAGATATTTACCGCAGGGTTTGGATAATTGTAGCCAGTGCTACTGTTTCCGTACCAGGTGGCAAATGTCGGTAATGTATAGGATTCACAGGAATTTGTTGTCGCAGCTGCAGTTTTTAATATCTGATTGGTCCGCTTTAATAACAGCGAAGCTACGGTAGCTTCGAAATCTTTGAACTTAGTCGAGTGTTCGATTTTAACAGCATTTTTACTGTTAAGCTTTAAGGCTCCGGATGCTCCTACGACGACTATCCCAACAATAGCTAGAGAAATGATCGTTTCTACAAAGGTAAAACCCGACTCTTTACTATTTGATTTCCATAGTTGCTTGGCAAACATATAGACGACCTCCTAAGCTATGTTTCGGTTTGACTTACATTTCTCTTTAGTCATGATTTTTTTTCTACTAAATCCAAGGTTTTACCCAAAAGATTGTTAGTTTTCTTGAATTATCTAAAGTTTAGTCATTGGTATGCCGTTACTAAAGTGATCATAAAATGGAGTTATATTGAGCTTGTTTCAAAGAGTTAAATATATGTTTAGTCATCCTTTTAGCGGTAAAGAATCCGGTAATATGATGCTGGGTTCGATGCTGGTTAGCGGGGTTGTATTGCTTGGTCTGGGAGCGCTTCATCAGAAAAATGTGCTGTTTAAGGCGTCGGCGTCAGCATCTAAGGCGGAAACCATTTTGGATAAATCGGCTAAGGTTGCTCTCGAGACTATTATGGTCTTTAATCATAACTACCGGACCTCTGAAGGAATGAGGTGGCTTCAAATAAGCGACGATAGCCAGCATCTATTTCTTGCAGGCCCTGTCAGCGAGATTCCTAAGTTCATGGATGGCAAAATAGCTATTTCTGGAGAAAGTCGGATCACCTCATTCAACTTTAGCTACTGTGATTTTAGCAAAATGGAAGCTATTGATAACCAGGTTTTTGGTTTTTCTGCAGTTAGACCTGACTCTCAGTTTGACTGTGGCAGTCAGCGGATTTCGGTTACCGTTAGATTGCGCAGGGCAAATGTATCTGATGGTTCGGCTGTGCTTGAAGCGACAGCTACCTCAGAACGTAGCAAAAAAATATCAGCCAAGTACACCTTCCCTAAAAATGAGCCTAACATTAACGGCTCGAATGTTGTTAAAGCATTAAGCGGTATGATTGATTATGACGGCAAAGTAATGTTTTGTGTCGACTACACACGCGGTGAGATTGAAATGAACGTCTTCGAAAGTAGTCGAGACGATGAGAATTTTGTCGCGACTTTTGATGTCGAACTAAATTCCGGGACCGTGCGAGTGCAAGAAACACGTATGGTTGATGACGGTTTGATGCGTCGAACTTTACCAGGTGACTGGCAGTTTGTGAAAGGTGCTTCACCCTATCTAGACACGGCTTATGACTGCGATAATGGTGACGAATTTCATTACAATCGCAGGATGCCCGAGTACAACAAAGTAGTCAATGGAACTAAAACCTGCTTTGAGCTTGACGACTCTCATGGTTCTAACCACGGGCGGGCTTGCCATAAATTTTACTGGCATTTGCAGGTATATAAATAATTTTTGCTAGTAATTTCTTTGGGTGAGTGCCATGGAAATCCACTTAGCGACCCGATAAATGACCAACCCTTTTCTTAATACTCTAAAATAACTTAGCTTATTACTTAGAAAATGTTTTTCTTAAACTTTTTTTCGAAGGAACCCGAAACCTATAATAGAAGCTCTGTGTGAATCGCGGCTTCTACTGGAGGAATCAATTATGAATATCAGATACGCCCTGAGTTGGGCTGCTATGCTCCTCTTTTTTAGTGGATGTGGGGACCAGGCTAACTTTGTCGGTAACGGTGGGCAGGCAGATCCAAATAGTTCTGAAGCCACAGTCGGTACTGACCCTAGGTCTAGGGTAGACACTGGGCGCAAGCCTAATGGGACAGATCCAAACAACAATAATAAGACTCCGGTTGGCCCGGTGGGCGAAGGGTTTGAGTTGAGTTGGTTGTGGCCGTGTGCAAGTGAAACTATCACTCCAGATATACCCGAAAGCCAATTTCATAAGGTCATCGTCGGTGAGGGTGTGCATTCGATCTCACGAAACGATTTCGATAAGTCTAAGGTGTATTTTAAAGGCCGCGCCTGTGACGTCTCAGAGAGGTCACGCAATGTTATTTTCGTGATTGATGTTTCTTACTCAATGCGTTTGCAGCAAGATAACGTAACGCCAGGTTACGATCCTATGGTTAATGGTACTTGCGGGCGCATGGAGGCAGTTAGAAGTATCATCAACGCTGGAAGCAGCAGTGATGTTCGTTACGGTATTGTAACTTTTGATAAAGACCTGCAGGAGTCATCATCGGCGTTGTTTAGTGATCCGCAGGATTTGTTTGATGATGTAGTCTCATCAAGTGGTTATTCGACGATTGAGGAAGTTCTATGCGCTGGTATCGATGGAACTAATTATGAGAACGCGTTAGTTAAAGCAAAAGACTTGCTAGACAGCAATTCTTTTGTAGGTTCTCAACGGGAGATTTATTTCTTATCAGATGGTGAACCCGCTGACGGCGATGAAGGGAAAGATGTTGCGGCAGACCTTCATAAAGATACGACCATCGCTAGTGTGATGATTGGAAACGGAACGGACACCATTCTAAAGAATAACATTGCTAGTAAAGACAGTAATGGTAACCCGCTTCATAGACGGGCTAGCGATGTCGATGATTTAAGCCGAACCCTGATAGACCTAACGAAGAATTATATTGCCGAAGCTCAATTGGTTTTCGATTCGGTGGTTAAGGATTTTACTTCCAACCTAAACGGTTATGAGTTTGCATTTGGCGGGTATAAGCTAGATGCCGAAGTAACTGAGAGCGGATTGGAGGTCGAGTTTCGTTACCGCGACCGTTTTGGTACCACACAAACCAAAACGGGGAAACTTAACTGGGTTGATTAGAGGAAAAACCCTAAGAGCTTTCAAGGACCGTAAATAGTCGATCGATATTATTTTGGTCGTTATATAGGTGAGGGGATATTCTAAGTGAAGATCCTCTCACGCTTACATACACACCATTTGACTGCAATGCTTGGACCAAAGTATCATCAATCCCATCAGCATAGCTTAAACCGCAGAAATGTGGCGAACGCGCCTCTGGGGGTAAAACTGATACGCCAGGGATCTCAGCAGCTCTTTGCGAGATTTCCTCAGTAAACCTCTCTAAAGTAGAAGCGATGTTTGGGACACCCCACTCTAATATCTGCTCTAATGCCGCTAATGCCATTGGTAGCAGTAGCATATTAGCACTTTGCCCAGCATCAAACCCTTTGGCCCCTTCTCGAAGTTCGTCGGTGTAATGGGTCAGATCTGTA
>JANQHA010000355.1 GCA_028282865.1 Oligoflexales bacterium | reverse complement strand
GACACAAAGGCGATCTAGAGCTTTGGGACATTGGCTTTTGGACTGAACGCATGCGAGAGAAGAAGTTTGACTTTAAAGACGAAGACCTCAAGCCTTATTTTGCATTGCCAAATGTCTTAAGTGGCCTTTTTTCGTTAGTAGAGCATATTTTTGAAATTAAAGTGGTCCCGGCAAACGGTGAAGCCACGGTATGGCATGATGATGTGCAGTTTTTTCACATCAATGACTCAAAAGGTGAATGCATCGCGTCGTTCTTTTTAGATCCATATAGCCGCCCGGAAAATAAACGTGGAGGAGCTTGGATGGACTCTTGCGTGGACAAAGGCGATTTCCTTTCGGGCTTTAAGTCTCCGGTTGCGTATCTAGTATGTAATTCTACCCCTCCCGTCGGAGACACCCCGTCTTTAATGAGCTTTAGAGAAGTGGAAACGTTATTCCATGAGTTCGGCCACGGCCTCCAACATATGCTAACTCAAGTAAAGGAGCCTCAGGTATCAGGAATCAACGGGGTCGAGTGGGATGCGGTCGAACTACCCAGCCAATTTATGGAAAATTGGTGTTACCATAAAAAAACCCTCCAAGGTTTAGCTAAGCACCATAAGACGGGAGAGGTCTTGCCCGACGACTTATTTGAAAAATTATCTGCTGCAAGAACCTACATGGCCGCCAACCAAATGCTAAGACAGCTCAGGTTTGCAATGACTGACATCGAGCTCCATCACAGATACGAGCCAACCGGTAATCCGCAGGAAATCTTTGATATCGCCTACCGTATCAGTAAAGACACTTCGGTTATCGAACCTTCCGCAGCAGATCGGATGCTGTGCAGCTTTTCGCATATCTTTGCTGGAGGTTACGCCGCCGGTTATTATAGCTATAAATGGGCAGAAGTCTTATCAGCTGATGCATTCTCTGCATTTGAAGAAGCCGGCCTAGACACTCCAGAGAGCACCGCTAAAATCGGCCGCAAATTTCGAGACACCATCCTTGGGCTAGGTGGAAGTCTTCACCCGATGAAGGTTTTCACCGAGTTTCGGGGTAGAGAGCCTTCTACCAAGGCTTTACTAGTTCACGCTGGCTTGATAAATTCTTAGAATCTAACTATATTTCTCATACACTGAACGGGAGAGAACATGGGATCAATAGCAGAAGGCTTAGCAAACGTACTGGGCATTGTTTTCAATATGGTTCAATTATTGGTCTTGGCATCAGTCATTGTTTCTTGGGTTGGAGCAGATCCGAGCAATCAAATTGTTCAGATGATCCACCGAGCAACTGAGCCAATCTACCGACCAATTAGAAAATTCACCAGCAAAATTCCTGGTCCGTTAGACTGGTCTCCCATCGTCGTAATATTGATTATCGTTTTTCTCCAATCGGCTGTGGTTAAAGCTCTGTTGAACTATGCTAGAACTTCTTACTAAGAGGCTAGAACCATCATCGTTCAGTTTTTGCTAAAACAAGTAGTCGTTACGGCATGGCTTATCCTGGTTGGTTTTTTTTTAGTAGTTACGGTAGACCGTATCGGAAGTGACTCGGTGGGATCACAAACCGAGGTAGCTTCACCTCCGCCGTTATCTCACCTAGAACCCAAGATTCTTCGTATCTTAACGATGGGATACCAGGGTTTGTATAATGACTTTGCGGACCTGTGGATGATGCAGCTACTGACTAACCCGGCAACCCTAACCAGCCAGAAAGATACCGTACATAACTCCATCCAAGCGATCACCCGATTAAAACCACGAATCGAGACTTTTTATATGCTCTCATGCCTGGTCTATATACAAGATCTTAAAATGCCTGAGTTCTGCGAAGAGGTCGTGAGAACTGGCTTGGAAATATTTCCGACCAGTTTCCGACTACCGATGATGCAAGGCTATGTATTTACCTTTGTGCTGGAGCAACCAGCAAAAGCTGCGTTATACTATAGCATTGCTGCCGCTAGAGAAGGCGCCCCACCATACGTAGGTAGGTTGGTTCGAAAACTTGAAAACAAAGCAGAGTTAAATAATGACGAACGAAGAAATATTTACGACGAAATATTCTTAGATGAAAA
The DNA here is from genome assembly GCA_028282865.1 of Oligoflexales bacterium. Taxonomy (GTDB): domain Bacteria; phylum Bdellovibrionota_B; class Oligoflexia; order Oligoflexales; family CACXFL01; genus JANQHA01. The sequence continues at coordinate 3,722 of JANQHA010000355.1, read as the reverse complement.
CCCGGACCCTTTTAAGGATTTTTTTCAAAAGCGCTTGGAGCCACGACGGCAAAACGAGAACCATCCCTAAGGAATTGATATGAACCCCACGAGTGAGCCTATATTAGAACTTAGAAAACTACACAAAGTCTTCAGTCAAGACCTCTTCAGAAAGCCTACGGTCGCCGTTAACGAAGTCTCATGTGAGTTTATAACGGGAAAATGCACAGGTTTATTGGGGCATAATGGTGCAGGGAAAACAACCGCAATCAAGATGATTTTAGGCCTGATAAAACCTACCAAAGGCGCTGTACTTTTCGAAGGGAAAAACCTCTCTGTAACCAGCAAAAAAAACATCGGCTACATGCCTGAAATCAACAGACTCCCAGCTAATCTAACGTGTGAAGAGGCTTTGGACTTTCACCTTCGAGGCCAAACTGGCGCGCGAAGGTCAAAGCGCAAGAACCTGGTCGAATCGGAGCTAAAGCGAGTATCGCTATTGGATGTTAAGCATAAGAAAATTAAAGAACTATCGAAAGGCATGGCGCGCAGGTTGGCATGGGCCCAGGCTACCATTCACTCGCCAACACTAGTAATTCTAGATGAGCCATTCTCAGGTCTAGACCCAGTAGCTCGTCACGATTTACTAAAGTGGATCAAAGAGTATAAAGAAGCCGGTAATACCCTGATCCTATGCACTCACGAGCTTTGGACGGTCCGAGAATTATGCGATGAGGTTCATATTTTTAAAAACGGCAAACTGGCGTACACAACTGTCGATCGCGAGGTCGATCAACATGGAATAAGGTTGAATGCAGCTAACTATCACCTAGCGCTGGCTGGAGTCGACGAGTCTTCACTTAAAAACATCACTGATCACTACAAGCTTAAACCCTGGAGTGACATGCAGTATAAAGATTTTCTCATACAGCTTCACTTCAAAGAGTACGAGGTCGCAGCTTCTTGGCTAAAGGCCTGTATCGAACAAGGGTTTATTGTAATCAGGTTTAGTGATGAGGTTTCGATTGATCATAATACCATCTATAAACTATTCGTAGGAGACTCCTAGTGCGACATATATTGTCTATAGCTTCCGAAACTTTTTTACTGCTGCGAAGAGATCGAGTATTCCTACCTGCTCTATGTATTATGTTTCTGCTTTGTTATTTTGCCGGTATTGCGGGGTATTGGTCGATAGAAACCTACCGAAAACTTATTTATGATGTTTTAGCTGCAGGATTTCACCTCATCGGGGCATTGGTAGCAATATTTTGGGGAACTAAATTAGTCGCAGATTCTAACAAAGAGGGCTACACCGAACTACAGCTCGCCGGTCCCATAAAGCGGAGCCATTGGATTATAGGTAAGTTTTTAGGCTTAGCAGCTACTTTGGTATTTATCGGGATGACCTTAACCGTTATTTCTCAAGGGATGCTGATATACCAGGAAGTCGGCTGGATGGGTTTAGATGAGCTCACCATGTTTGGGTTGATCATCTGCTCATGGGTCGTAATTGCTGCTCTTTCGATACTATTTTCGGCTATTGCTGGCTATACAATCGCTTTATTTAGTGTATTTGGTATGTGGCTCATCGGCCTTAGCATAAAAAATATTTCGTTTGCTTTGCACCGCGATACCCCCGAGTTTGCCAGAGAAACTGTCGGGAAAATTGCTCAATACTGGGACCTACAAAAATTCAATATCGTCGATCAAATTACTAGTCAAACCCCACTAGTTTACAGAGACCTTCAGTGGAACTTTAGCTACGCCTTAGTGCTCTGCCTATTATTTGTGACATTAGCTTGTATCGCCATCAGCAGAAAGGACATGGCTTAAGAAAGGCGTTCTATTGGACGAATCATTTGAAAAAAAAGAAAAAGAAGCCGCACGAGCGCTGAAAAAAAGTCAATGGTGGCAGAACAAAATTCATAATAGTCACTGCTACTATTGTCAAATTCCGCTAAATCAAAAAACCGCCACAATGGATCATGTCCTGCCTATCAGCAAAGGTGGCAAAAGCGTTAAAAATAACGTGGTCGTATGCTGCAAAAAATGCAACTCAAAAAAGAAAGACCTCTCACTTATTGAGTGGGAGGAACATCTAAAACAACTTAAAACCTAGCTACCTTCCAATACACAGCTAAGCTTGGCGTAGTGAAGACCATTATAGCCATCTGGCAGGATGACTACTTCAAACTTCGCGTCCGATTTAAACTCTGTGTGATGAATATCCCGCCTAACTATCTGCGGTGTATCAGAGCCACCACCTGTGAGAGCTATCTCGACAGCCCCTGAAGGTCTAGCCACTGGGCTAGCTAGAAAGTTAAACTCGGCGTGATATATCAATTGGTAATCTAGTAAATTCTGCAAGCTATCAAATGTGTAGCTCTTTTCACCCAAAGCTGGTTCCAGCTCTATAGAAGAGTCGACTGGCTCTCCTATCTGTGGATCGAAATAAATAGATGCCTGACACTTAGGAATAAAAGTGTTTGCCGATAGATTAGCCGAATAAAACATAAATACTAGTAAGACCAAGCCAACAAAATTCATAGGTATCCTCGCGAAGTTTTTAGCAATTTTACAAATCTTATATCGGAGTCATCCTGAGTAATCAACTAAAACCTGCAAGCTTGCTGCTTACGGGTTAAGTGACTCTTTCCCGTTGCACCTGGGCCAAGTATAAAAAAAGACTTTTGCTTCAATAGTTTATCTAAATCTAGGATTCGTTTTAGTTCTATATCAACAATTGTACCGCTGATTTTCCGGAAAATCAGCAATAGCAATGCTGAAATCACAATACCTTCCAGAAATTGACATTAGTGCAAAGATGCCGTACCTAAATAATCAGAACTAAATACAGGGAGGACTTCTTATGAAAAAAATTATTTTTTTAGTATCATTTATTGCCAGCACAGCACTTAGCCAAGAACCAGATTCCTTTCTTATCGACACTCAAGTTAGTTCAGTGCCGGTAGCTATCTATTCTCTAAGTGAGCCCCAAGCGATTCGTAAAGTATTCAACCCAGAAAAACTACAGGACTCCACCTTAATTCTAGAACTGCGCGGTAGCCTAGAGGGAAACCTCTGCGGCCATAAAGAAATAGCCTTGCAGAAAATATATAACTATAAAGAATCAATCGACCCAGATGCCACTTTTGATGTAAAACTTCTGAGTTTTCTGAAGTATGAGCGAAGCTTGGAATTTAGTGATATCGGCTGTCGGACAATTTCAATAACCAAACCGTTTAAAACAGCTATAAATATTACAGCGACACTAGATGGAGATAAGAGGCAGTGGCATTACCGTTTTACCATCAGAGGAGAGGTCAAAACTCTAACAATCGCATTGAATCGTAATACAGGGTGGAGTTGGCTGCTTAAATAATTCTTTTTTTAAAAAGTTTAATATTTAAAACCTCTGGCATGATACCAGAGGTTTTTTTATCTCTAGACATCAGCATGGTATACAATATTTACCAAGATACCTAATTATGATAGACCAACAATACGCCTTAATTAATCGAGGAGGGCCAAAGCCTGTATACCTTACCTACAAACGACAAACCACTGGTACTACGAGTCGCTGACGCCATCAGAAGCCCAATTCAACAAGGTCTGCTAGTCCCTGGCGAGTGGTTGATATCTTCTCGTAAACTAGCGGAAATTCTTCAAGTCCATAGACATACTGTCACTGCTGCTATGGAACAACTCGAGTCAGAAGGCTGGTTAGAAGTAGTGGTAAG
>JANQHA010000336.1 GCA_028282865.1 Oligoflexales bacterium | reverse complement strand
GCAGCTCGTTATCATCGCTGTCTGGCATAGGAAAGTAGCCTTGGCTATATGCATAACGCAAAACATCGGTTGTGAGCTTAATCGGAGTCAAACCTATATCCTCAACTTTTTCCAGTAATAAATCCGATCAAACACTGAACCGCTTGGCCTGTCGCACCTTTTTCAAGGTAAGGGCCACTGGGACCATCTGTCCAGCTAAATATATCCAGGTGAGCCCATGGTTTTTTCGGGCTAACAAACTGTTCTAAGAACAACGCGGCAGTAATAGAGCCCGCGTAACCAGTTGAGCCACAGTTAGTCATATCGGCAACCGATGATTTTAGCATCCTTTTATAAGAGCGAAAAAGCGGCATGCGCCAGCTCAGATCTCCCATTGCATAAGACGCATCTGCTAGTTTATCGGCAAGGCCATCATTATTGCTAAAAATACCAAATAAGTCGGGGCCGAGGGCTATTTTCATTGCGCCGGTCAAAGTAGCAACATTGATTATGCTACTAGGTTCATCGGAGCCTTGCGCTGACAGAGCAACATCGATGGTATCGGCCAAAACCAGCCTTCCTTCAGCATCGGTGTTATGGATTTCGACCTCTTTACCTTTACGAGATTTCAATATATCCCCGGGACGGTACGCGCCTGAGCCAATCGCATTTTCGGCGACTGCCAGATAAAGGTCACAAGAAGCCTGGTAACCGGAATGTTCTAACCAATGCGCCAAGCCAAAGACCGAAGCTGAGCCTCCCATATCTTTCTTCATATTGCGCATGCCGACACCGGGTTTGAGGTTCAAACCACCGGTGTCAAAAGTAATACCCTTCCCTACAAAGGCGATAGGTTTTTTAGCTCGAGAGCTTTTGGGGCGATACTTTAAATGAATGATACACGGTTTCTCTTTAGCTGCTTGTCCTACTGCCATAATTAGACTTAACTTCTCTTTTTTAAGTCGTTCCCAATCCCAGACAGTTACCTTGGTTGTCTGGGAGCCGGCAAATAACTGTTTGGCAAAATCAGCGTAGCTCTTTGGCGTCAGGTCCGCAGCCGGCAAGTTGACCAACTGCCTAGCTAAGTTAACGGAGTCGGCTATCTGCTGGGCTCTCTCTATAAGACGATCGTTTATACCCATAAATACTAATCTTGGGAGTTTCTTGCGTTTTTTATTTTGAAAACTATAACTTGCTAACTCTAAACCGACCAAAACTCCTAACTTCTCATCAGTGCTAGCACCTTTGATACATACCATCAGCTGATCGAACTCGCTTAAACTTGCAGCCCGGCGAACAAAAGACCCCATCAAATCTCTAGCAAGCGCATAGAAGCTATCTTCCAAATAGCCACCATGATCTTGGGCCTCTGGTTCTTCATCAGAATGTGGCCAAAGTAGCCACAGCGGTCCTAACTCAGTCGTTAGAGAGTAAATATCCTGCTTTTTCTGCTTCATAAGTAAGTCAAACTGCCAATCAAAGAAGCTAGAGTTCAAATCGCTCGCTACCTTATTAAAATTAGCTTGGCCCCCTACATAGACCAGAGTAGCGATAGACTCATCTGCAGCGTCATCAGATTGCTCAGTAGAAAGCACGGAACTACCTAACCAACTCTCGTAGCTAGATGACAACAAGCCTGGCCAGGTCTTATTCTTAGCTCCGGCCTTTCTCGCAGCCTTTGATGTTTTTCTTGTACTCCGACTCTTGACCACGACGTTCTCCTTAACTTTTGACACTGTAAATTTTTATGACACTCGCTGTATACTGCTTCGCAAGCCCAAGTAAGTCAAACGGTTACTAAATACAAGTAAAATCAGACTTTTATCCCGTAAATACCTGATTTAATACAAGGTAAGCATCAACTTGGTCTGCCTAATTTTAAGGCATAACAATTGCAGATGGTTGTCTGAATTTAGTAGGGACATCACCCTGAAGTTCACTGGAGAGCATATGCAGATTGTCACAAGACACTTAAGAGATATCATATGGCCTATCTTTATAGGTATTTTTATCGGTGCGTCTGTTCTGTATGCCTTATACATGACTCAGAATTATGAGGTCAAAGTATCAAAAAAGACCTACTCGGCTCAGCAGCAATATAAGTTTGAACGAAGCCCAGTTATAGAGTTTTCCGGTGCAAAATACGCGATTATGGCAGTAATGCACCGTAAAGACCCTAAGCAAAGAAAAGTTATTATAAAAAATCTAGGGAACCAAAAAATCTCGACTGTTGGAGTCGGTGAGCTAGCCTTTAATGGCCAAAAGATAATTAAAATAACCAGAGATTGCATTACCTTAGACGATCGCCAAAGAACGATTGTTATTAGCCTGCCACAGTCGACCCCTGCCGGTCATATATTAAACAGATTGCTATAATCACTTCATACTTAAGGCATAGAGCTATTTTGACCTCATCGTTACAGGGTGTTGATTTTACCCTGGATTCCAGTATGATCACCCTTCGAAAAATATCGTTTTTAAACGACTAAACTACTATCTTTATCTAGGTGGAACGACTTTATGCCAAAGGTTCACATAACTACAGACGACAAAACTATTGAAGTTGCAGATAACTACGCGCTTATTGACATGTGCGAAGAGCATGATACCTCAATTCTATTTGGATGCCGTGACGGTGCTTGTGGAGCCTGCATGGTGCGTGTGCTTGAAGGGGCGGAGAACCTCTCGCCAATGCAAGACCACGAAAAGGACTTCTTAGAAACTATGGCAGCAGAGCCTAATGAGCGTTTGGCCTGCCAGTGTAAAGTTACTGGTGATGTAAAACTAGAAGTGTCCGAATAAAGCAGCAGCATATTGGCCAAAAAAAAGAAATCTTCCACCAACGCAAAAAAGCCAAAGCCTCAGGTCGTAGGGCCGAAAGGCAAAATAAAGTCTTTAAAATATCGCAGGGAATTTGTCGAGGAACTTGTAAAACGCTGGCGCGTATCTAACCCGAACCCAAAATGCGAGCTATACTATGAGACGCCTTTTCAATTATTAGTTTCTGTGGTTCTATCTGCGCAAACTACCGATAAAAGTGTTAATGCCTGTATGGTCGACCTGCACAAATCTGGCCTTAATGCCCGAAAGATTTTAAAACTTGGAGTAAAGAAGTTTGAATCTAAAATAAAGACGATTGGCCTTGCCCCCACGAAAGCTAAAAACATCCTAAAACTCAGCCAAATCATCGAAGAGCAGTACCATGGTGAAATCCCATCTACCAGGCAAGAGCTTGAAGCGCTTCCTGGAGTTGGGCGCAAGACTGCGAACGTTATCCTAGGCGAGATTTTTCGTGAGCCTACCCTAGCGGTAGACACCCACGTATATCGAGTTGGACTAAGATTAGGTTTACATGCCGAAAAAACACCTGAAAAAGCAGAAGCAACTCTAATGAAAGTGGTGGCCGCCGATCACCTGCCCGATGCCCACCACTGGTTCATTTTGCATGGTCGCTATACTTGCAAAGCTCAGAAGCCTGGATGTGATAATTGTATTCTCAATGACATTTGCCCATCTAACCAGAGTTAATCGACCAAGGACCGTTAGGATTGATGAGAGGGTTTATTCCAAGAGCTCTGAGAGCCTGCGTCAGGGGAATCAATGGCAAGCCAATGATCGCAGAATGATCGCCACCAACCGATGAAAATAACTGCCCACCAAGTTGCTCATACTTATAGCAGCCAACCACTCCCTGCCACTGCTCGCAGTGAGTAAAATACGCATCCAGCTCTTCAGTCGTGAGCTGCCTCATCTCCATTGGCACCCGGATAGCTTCAGTGTAGAGATCGTATACCTCTTCCTCAGGCGATGCGTAAGTCAGATTGACAGCCGACCACAATAAATGCGTGCTGCCTGCCAATAGCTCCATACGCCGTCTAGCTGCCTGCGCATCGTCGAGCTTACCTAAAACCATACCATCGAACTCTAGCACTTGATCAGCGCCAATCACGAGGCAACCTGGGTGTTTTAGAGCGACATCTTTTGCCTTGGCTACCGCTCGAGCAATGGCACAACCTCGAGGCACCGGCGAAACGATAGCCGCCTCGTCCACCCCAGCAGTTTCACAACTAAACTCTAGGCCGGTTGTCTGCAGTAAGTCACGACGATATGAGGAACTGGAAGCCAGAATAACTTTAGAAACCAAGAGATTTGAAGAAGACATAGAGCCTACAAAAAACAAAAAAAAGCCGAAACCAGTGTATTTAATATCACTGGATTCGACCTATGTATATCTGAAGATGGCTAATTAGAGAATCTGTTCAGAAATATTTCTGCTTTCCCGCGCCAGAGAGCCAGCTCGGCTAGACTCGGAGCCATGACGAACAATCTCTTGCATTTGCAAGCCTACAAGAGACTTCGGTATCCAGAATAATGCCGACAACTCGGCTACAACATTCTTTCTAGTATCGAGTTTCGACATTTCTGCCATAAACATCGACTTTGGCGCCAACAAATTCGCCGTGAATAGAATCCCCTCTAAAGCAAGTAGCTCATTTTGCCTAGGGCCAAGCTCGGGAAAACGAGCCCGCTCCCCTTCAAAAATAATCCTCGCTAAGTCTTTCACCATACTCATACGAGTCTGAGGCTTTAAGTCACCTTTACGATATTGAATACAGTATTGGCCAGGTTTTACCCGCAAAATACGGCTAAGCTTGTCCATCATGTCTATCGGCTGAGTCGAAACAAACGAAAACGCCCGGACAACCTCTGGCAAGTATAGCGGAGGTGTCATAAATTCGATTTGATTATGAATCGTGTCGACAAAGCTCTGGACTCGTTGACGAGTCGCTTCGTAGACCTGCCGGTCCACCAACGAGGCAGCTTTAAAAGCCTCACAAAAAGCCTGTGACTCCAAGTATTCAAAATAGGCTTCTTCAAGGTTTACCGCCCCACTTGCGACTTCATGAATAAGAGACGTTTCAATGCTAAGCTCATCAGCCAATTTGGCCAAAGCAAAAACTGAGCGTACATTCTTTTCGCCACGCTTCCAATGGCTACAATCGGAGGGGTTGAAACTTAAGATCGCACCGACCTCTTGATCTCGGACCTTGCCCCCTTTTCGGTGCATTAAAACTTTTTGACAAAACCTAAACAACTGCACCGAATTTGGAAATTTACATGATCCAGAGCGTTTCATTTCAAGTACCTCCGACTTCCCTGACGTTGGTAAAATATTAAACATGTATGAGAATTAGCTTACAATAAATATACCTAGCCGGTCGTCCATGTGTCAAGTAACTGGCGCTAAAAAACACTAAACTTACGAGAAAGCCTTCTGAGAGTTAGATGGCTAGCGAGAACGCCGCATCAGACGAGAAATAAACCAGCTGCAGTTCTGGCCAAAAGTGCCCCCCACAAGCACTTTAAAAACGATCCAATACAAGAAGTACAGCACATAAACCGCACCTAAAAACTGTAGCAAGCCCATAGACAAGATGACTCGCACGGGCTGCCACTGCACAAGTGTCGCGGCCATATCGCCTTTCCAAGGAGCCAGTAAAAAAGCAGCTCCCGTCAGAGTAACAAACACCGATGCGCATATTGTTATAAGGTCAACTGAATGCTCAAACAAAAAACGTGTGGTTCCCTTGATAATACCTGGCCGGTAGCGCTCGCTGGGGTCTAATTGCTGTACGGGGCTCGTATCGCCTGCAGCCGGGGCTTGCATCGCCGGGTTAGGAAACTCTTTGCTAAGAGGCATCCAGACC
>JANQHA010000165.1 GCA_028282865.1 Oligoflexales bacterium | reverse complement strand
ATATCGTGGGAATGCTTTCATTGAAAAGGCAGTACGTGCGGGCTTTAGACCATATCAACAAACTAAGTAATACAAGCTTAGATGGTGAAGATTAGCATTCATGATTGTCGGGCACCCTCAAATCTGTTTATTTCAGCCTGAGATTCCACAAAATACAGGCAATATTGGCAGGCTTGCAGCAGCCACAGGCTCTAGATTAAATTTAGTTTTACCCCTGGGCTTCTCCACAGACGATAAAAACCTAAGACGACCGGGGCTCGATTACTGGCCATATCTAGACCTAGAAATTCACCAAGAGCTGGATTTTCTCTTAAATCGCCACATTTCCAAGGTAGCGTTCCTCACTAAACACGGAACAAAGCCATATACAGAAATACCGACCGATACGACCCTGCTAGTCTTTGGTCGTGAAACATCTGGTTTACCTAAAAGCATCCACGAGAAGCATGCAGATTATTTATTTACTATCCCACAGTTTCATGACTCGGTACGTAGCCTTAACCTCGCTAATGCTGTTTCTATAGTTTTATATGACCAATTAGCTAAACGCGGTCGATTTTCCACGGACTCTAACCAGCATGCAACTTAGCCCCGAGCATCAAAAGATCGTCGATGAAGAGCTGCACCTACATAGTCAGCTAAAACTGGCAGTGCGAGCAGAAGCATTGTCTCGAAGAGCTACTACAGATGACTCAAACCTGAAGCAAGAAATTAAGAGCCTACAAAGTGAGGCGGCCCTAGCAAATGAGCGGGACTTACCATCTTTGTTAAGTCAACTACACGTTTCTCAAAGCCTAATGTCTCGAACTCGGGAAGGTTTTATTCCTGACCTCAGATCACCTTACTTCGCTCATGTAAAGCTAAAGGAAAACGGCAAAACTAAGGACATATTAATTGGACAAGGAACATTTATTAGCAACGAATTCGATATTATGCTAGTTGACTGGCGTCATGCTCCAGTAGCTAAAATCTTTTTTAGCTATCAAGAAGGTGATGAGTACGAAGAAAAATTTCCATCAAAGACTGCAGCAGGAATTTTGATCGCACGAAGGATTATCTCGTTTGAGACCGGACAGCTAAAGTCGATCCAGGCAAACGGGGTCCATTTAAGATGTACCGATAGCAACTGGATCGTAGATGAGCATAGTAACGTCCAACTAGCTGGAGGAGAAGCAACTGCAACTAGACAACTTCACTTCGGGGCCGGCAAGGGTGGGCAGCATGACCAACAAGAGGTTGTGGCACTCCTTGATAAGAAACAGTATCAGTTGCTAGAGTCGAGCGACGAAAAGCCATTACTAATATTAGGAAGTGCTGGTAGTGGTAAAACAACGGTAGCACTACACCGAGTTGCACATTTGCACTACCAAAAACCAACCAAATACTCACAAGCTAAGATATTGGTAGTCGTTCCGGAAATTGGTCTAGCTAAACTGTCAAAGAAGTTATTAAGCACGTTGAAAATGAATGGAGTACACATAAGTACATATGATCAATGGATTCTAAGGCAGGGTCAATTTTTGCTTAGAACCCTACCAAAGAAGCTTTGTACCTCGACCCCGTCTCGGGTCATTCGATTCAAGAGGCATATTGCAACGACTTCTATATTTCCGGCACTTCTAGCAATTAGGATAACACGACTAGAAAAATACCTCGAAAGAGAGCTCAGTTGTATACCAGATGCCGGTAAAATTTTTCAGGAATCAACTGGTAATAATTTAAAGCATAAAATCGACACATTTTGTAATTTTGCTCTGCAATATAAGGCTGATAAGAGCCAAATGGTGAAACATCAAATTGACGAAGTTGTTGCGTACCTAAAGGCCTCTGTCTTTGATCTCAATATGGATCGCCAAGCGTTATTTTCTAATCAAGAATTATTAGCATCTATAGTTGCGAACTCTCAGGGTGATTTAGATCAAGGAATGATAAAAGAAGTCATCCGTCACTCCCAGCAGCAGTTTTACGACGCTAGCGTCTTTAGTAGAGACAGCATGGACAAGGACTACGCCTTGACTCTAGACCATAAAGACACCGCCGGTGAGAATGCTTATGATGAGGCCGGCACTATCGACCTAGAAGACTATTCAATACTTCTTAAACTCTTAAAATTTTATACTGGATCATACCGTAGCAGTTGGGGTGCACTAAGATCGTATAACCATATGGTCGTGGATGAGGCTCAAGAGCTCTCTGAGCTGGAGCTCAGCATCCTTGGGGATAGTTTAAGCTTGGATGGAAATATTTCGGTTGCTGGAGACTCGGTTCAGCAAACAGATCCCACTTCGGTTTTCAAAGGGTGGGACCGTGTCATGACAGCGTTGGGACAAGAAAGCGTCGACGCCCAACACCTGACAACCAGCTACCGCTGTCCACAGCCAATTGTAGATTTTGCTTTCTCAATCCTACCAGAACCTGCGAAAGCTCAAAAGCCGACTTCAGTTCGCCAAGGGTTGCCGGTTAAATTCAACCACTACGGGAGTGAGGGCTTAGCGTTCTTGGACATGAACAAAGCCCTCGAAGCGTTGATCGAGGCTGAGCCAAAGGCTTCGGTAGCTGTGATCGCTAAAGACCTAGAATCTGCTAGAAGTATTTTCGAAGGTTTGGAAGAACTCTCAACCTGCAGATTTGTCGACGATGGAGAT
>JANQHA010000218.1 GCA_028282865.1 Oligoflexales bacterium | reverse complement strand
AGCCTTCCAAAAAAGCAAAAGATTATTTGTGTAGCTTAAGGTCTGAGAACTATGGCTGTAGTCCGGTTGAGCCTTCACTCGTTGACTGGCCTCTGGTATTGTTTCTTATCCCTGTTGGAACCCCAGACAATTCTAATTCCTCTATCAATCTATTTGGATCTGAGTCAGTGATAGGTATTTGACCTAGGTCGCTGCCACCAAAGCTGATAGCAATAGCGGCTAATTTTAGTGCCGGATCTGATCCAATGTCTCCGTCTTTGGAATGTGCTTTAAGTGTCGGAATTTTTGTAAAGGGAACAAAAGTATGCTCAATGTTGTCGGTGATAATTCTTAGCACGGCGATGGCTCGAATAAACTCTAAAGGAGTTATGAAGCTCCCGGCTGCGACCTCTAGTGATAGACCCAACAAACCTAGAGTCTCCTGGTGCAGTTTTTTATATTCCCCAGCTTTATAAATAAACTGGTCCCAGAACGGTTCCGATCCGCCAGAGTATGTCGAGCTGATTTCTATTTTTGCAATAGTGTTGATATCGACTTGGTGGCATTTTCTATGAAAATCGATTAGCTCAAATGTAGTCAGGTCTTCCTCATTTTCATACAGAGAGCTTTCTATATTGGTAAGGCCACTCGTGCTCAGCCTTTCTAACACTTCCTCTAAAGCTAGGTCCTTGACCTGACCAAGCTTCCAAATGCTTTTAATCCCTTGTAAAGAAATAGCAATGTTCGGGTATTTAGCATTTGCTCCCGATATAAATGAGCAAAGAGAATCTAGATCATGTTTAAAGCAATCTACCGTAGGATCCGCGAGGTCTAAGGTGAAGCAAATCTTCTTTGGATCGATGTCGTGAGAAGTATTTGAATTTGAAAAGACATCATCGACACTTGCTTGTAGGCTTTCTAGTGGGCCATCATTGAGTAGAGGGTAGCTTGGCAGCAATGTTCCGAATGGAGATTTAGCGACCCTTTTCTTAACAATGCTCGCCGCCTGTCCGAGTTCAAAAATCGATGCGAATTTTGCGACGGATGCCTGCTGCTTCGGGTCGAGTGCTTCGCCCTGCTCCACTTTATAGAGTAACATGCTGGTTTCATCCCGGTGTTCGTCCCGTTCGGCGGAACGTCGCAGGTCCTCGTCGTCATGCCATATTTGATTATATAGTGTGTCCCTTTCAACTGGAGTTCGGTTTGCTTTACGAATCATATTGTGAATCTGACTCTTCGTTAACACCATACCTGACCGGCCGCCGGCCATGCGAGAAATTTTTTCTTCGGTTACTGTACCGTCCAAGTCGTTTGCGCCAAAGTTAAGTGCCATCTGTGCGATGTCAGGCCCAAGCATGATCCAGTAAGACTTTATATGGTTGAAGTTATCAAGGAAAAGCCTACTGACAGCTATAGTCCGTAAATCATCGACGCCCAATGTATAACGCTTGATACCCATTTCGTTGTCATGAGGCTGGAAGGCAAGTGGTATAAATACGTTGAATCCCCCGGTTTCATCTTGGAGCTCTCTGAGCCTTCTCATGTGATCGACCCGATGGGAGTAATTCTCTATGTGCCCGTAGAGCATAGTGCAATTGGTCTTGAGTCCGGCTTTATGGGCAGTACGGTGTATGTCTAGCCAACGTTCAGCATCGGTTTTAGTATCACAGATCTGAGTTCGAATTTCTGGGTGAAATATTTCCGCTCCACCTCCAGGCATCGACCCTAAACCGGCATTCTTTAACTGGGTAAGCGCTTCAGCGACACTTAATCTAGCTTTGGCTGCGAGCCAATCGATCTCTACCGCGGTGAAAGCCTTGATATGGAGTTGAGGAAATTGATCCTTGATGGCACTTAGCATTTGCAAGTAGCTTTGAAAGTTCCACCTGGGGTGCAGTCCGCCAACAATATGAACCTCAGTTGCTCCTTGGCTGGCGACATCTCTGGCTTTTGCCAAAATCTCATCTAGTGAGTACTCATAGGCGCCTTCGTCACCTGGTTTGCGAGAAAAAGCGCAAAACTTACATGATTTGACACAGATATTCGTAGGGTTGATATGACGATTGACGTTATAATAAACACTACGGCTGTTTTTAGTTTGGTTGAATTTATTTGCTAGCTGCCCTAACTCGATTAGGTCGGTTTGTTCAAACAAAAATAATGCGTCACTGTCGCTGAGGCGTTGGCCGTTTTCGATACGACTTTGTATATCACTAAGAGCACTCACTGAGCTGTCCTATATAAGAAAATTCTTCTGAGAAATAGCTGGGCATAAGCCCTTCTTAGCAGCAAAACTATACATCAAGTCAATTGCTTTTAAGACGTCTTCAT
>JANQHA010000153.1 GCA_028282865.1 Oligoflexales bacterium | reverse complement strand
GAAGAGCATCGCCCCCAGACCAACGATACGACAAAAAACAAAGGAAGCGGGAAGCAAAAGAAACACCGGGTAGCCGAGGTGAACTTCGAGACTGCTTTTTTTGTCCATCGTTATTATTCGACTATTGTTAGAGGGGCACATATGCCTTTTAAGCAGAGCTCACTTCCAATATCTACCATGAAAGACACGAGGCATCAGGTCACGGATCGACAGATGGTGATCCGAACCTATGGCAAGAAGAAGGTAAGGCTATACTTTCCTTCAGGGCACAGACCTTTGCAGCCCTCAGATACGCGTGCGCACATATCGGCATTGGCAACGGGTGGATACTCGCTGGAGTTGAGCGAAGATTTAAAGGAGGTTCATATCCCTCTTGTTAAGGACGGTGTGACTTCGATGATGCCTCATATAAGAGAGATTTACATCAGGCCGGTGGGTTTTAGAGCTGAAGAATGGCCTGATGAAATTCAGCTTGATATCATTCGAAAGTTTTCAAAAAAAAATGTCGAAGCGAACACTCTAAAAATCGCTCAGGAGATTAATGACCACCTAGTTTCTAAATACTTGTACAGCGTCGGTGCTCGGCCTGAAACAGACCCTATCGACGCACTTAAAGCTGGAGCACTTCAGTGCGACTTATTTGCTTTTTCTATGATCGGACTACTACGCGATGTCTACCAGATTCCTTCGCGGGTTGCTGTAGGCTATAGAGCTAAGCGCTACAAAGCCGGTAAGGATGGCAAAAGTTATTTAGTGATTCCTGAAGAGCGCCATGCCTGGGTGGAGGTGTTTCACGAAGGTCGGTGGCATACATTTGACCCGACTTCAAGCAACAAGGATAAGAAAGATAAGGGCGACGAGGAAAAAGGTGACTACTCCGATAATATTCCTGAAAGTACCCAAACCGCTGAACAGGAACAAGATCAAGAAGGCGATTCAGGGAAAAGCTCACCTCAAACTCAGGGTGAAAAAGCTACCAAACGAGGTCATAAAGAACGGCTACAAGAGGCTACAAATAGAAGGCTCAATGAAGACTCAAAGCCAACTGATGAAAATCTTAGCGGTGACAAAGATGAGAACGATCATGATTTGGTACTTGATGACCTGGCTGATCAGCTAGAGTTAGGTTCTCTGGAGCTTGAGCCCCAAACTGACAATAATATATTGCTTCAGCGAGCCATGCGAATGGTTTTACAGATCGTGCTTGATCCGACACAAAGAGGAGTCGAGATTCAAAACCGGCTTAACCAAATCTCCTCTCTGATGATGAGATTTAATTCTCCGGGCTTAAAGCTACTTTACCAGCAAGCATTGAGTGCTCATGCAAGTGATCATCCTAAACTGAAAGATTGGATCGAGCAACTCACTTGGACGGTGTTTGATAAAGACTTAAATAATAGTTATCAAGAGCTCCATAAAATAAAGACTGCTCTTGAAGCTTACTCGCAAGTTTTAGATCGCCATGGCCGAGTGCCTATTCCTGGTAAGTTGCTGCATGTGCTGGCTCGCATTCAAAAAGAGGTTGAAAAACTGGTTCACAAAGACGCTCAAGATATCGGAATTGTACAAGACTTTGTTGGGCAGCTACCTAGTGTTCCTACACAACTCTTGAGACAGGGTTATGATTTTTCCCAGGTTGGCCCTAATAGCCCAACTCGAAATATTGCTAAGGATCTAAAGAGCAGCAAACTGAATGACCTGAGGCTTTTGTCTATCTTGACTCCGATGTCTGACTTTATTTTAAACTCAGTTCCTAGACCTGAATTCATCGAGATTAAGGCTTGGCCGCGGGATTTAAATAGACCAAGGGGTCGCGATCTACTGCCGTTGACCAGATTTAGCGACATACCTAGAGCTCTTATCGGGCAACCTAATAAGAGTCTCGAGCAAAATATTCAGGACGGAACCGCTTATGTTCCCGTGACTAGAAGAAAGGTTCAGATTCCGGCGGGCCACGGTAAAGAAGATGCTGAACGGATAACTGTAGTACTTTATGACACCTCAGGATCTATGAATGGTGACCCTGGACGATTTCAAGCTGGCTTGATTTCGTCATTTACTTCTAAAGCTTTAAGTGATGTCACTTCTATGGGTCGTCACCGTCACCGAGTCGTACTGGTTCCATTTGATGATGAGCCTGGCGATCCAGTACCCGTGACAAATACTGCAGAGGCATTAGATGTTATCCGAAACTATCAAGATAAACTTAAGAATACGAATAAAGGTACTAATATCCAGAAAGCGATACTGCAAGCGATGAGCCTTATCGCCGACGCTGAGCAAAGATTTGGTGAACCGCTGGCAGCAGCGAATATTATTGTTATGTCAGATGGCCAGTCTGATGTCGACGCTACCGAACTTCTCCGAGCTCGTCGTGCTATTGATAGGCAAACCCCGCTTCAGACCATGTTTATTGCTATCGGTCAATCCAATCAGGAACTTATGAGGTTCGCAATGGATTCTCGTTCTATGGGGTTTGAGCAAGGATTCTACCGCGAGTTTACTGAGGAGCATATCGTAGACATTTTAGCTGAAGCAGATAACCTCGACTTAGAAGGTAAGCAAAGTTTTTACACCGATAAATCGCCAGAAGATTTATCTAAAGAAGTGGAAAAGTTGCTTGAAGATGCACGAATATTAGCCGCTCGGTATTCAGATAAAATTTATCATGGCAATAAATATATGACCGCTAAACATCACTTTTATGAGCTTGAGAAGCTTAAGTGGCTAGATGTCGGGGAAATTGATCGTCCAATAGCAGATTGGATTCTGAAAGTTAGGCGTTTGACGAAGCACGTGGTTTTTAGGGAAGGTAGTATTTTAGAGAAAGTAATTGATGATTTGATAAATCACTTTGAACAGCTAACCGGAGTTAAGTTGGAGTCGTTAGGGGATTATGAACAAGAGCAATTAAGGCACTTGGTGCGTTTTGCCGCTGGAATTGAGGAGTGATGACATGGTTCGTGCTGCGATATGTTCGGTTATTTTTCTGTTGCATATAGTTACTCCGAATGTGCAAGCTTCTGATCGATGCCCGGAGGCATCTTTTTCCAACTCTCCAGCGCTGTCGGGTATGGACGGTGCTGATAATCTTACCTCTTACTTCCATAAATTGCTTGAAATTAAAGTCATCGATGAAGTCGGGTTAAATCATTTGATTGATAATTTGAAAGGTGGAGTTTTAGTCAATCCTATTAGCGACGAGAAAGCTAATGTAAATAGTGAGGCTCGAGTTCACTATGAGAAGATAGAGCTACTTTTAGATCAGGGTGATCTTGACCCAACGAAGATTCTCATCTGGGCTAGGGAGTACCAAAAAGAATATCATAAAGCTAACGATCAACGTCGACTGGTACTTCAAGGGACCATTGGAACAGAGCTAAAGATTGAATTCTACCCTATTCCATCAGGGAATTTAGTGAGACATTTAGGTGATCAGTCATACACAGTTTCCCTTGTCGATTTTGAATTGATGTCCACTCCAGTGACCCGTAAGCAATGGCAAGATGTTATGAAAGATGATCTTTCTGATTCAGATATTGAGGACCATCAAGACTCGACTCCTAAGCTTGATAAAGCCGATTTCGACTACCCAAAGGAAAAAGTTAGTTGGTGGTCTGCGTTAGAGTTTGCTAATAGGCTTTCAATAAAACATGGTTTTAAACCCGTCTACGATCTAAGTGATATGGAGTGGGAGCCAGGGACTAATGCTGTAGAAGGAACCTTAGAAGCTAAGAGCGGCAAAATAAAGCTGAATGCTGCTAATGGAGATTATTACGAAGCCGAAGGTTATCGGCTGCCAATGAGTGATGAACAAATTTATGCTCGAGGATTTGCGCAGGCCCCTGGTGGGGGAAAGCTTTCGGAAGCTGACAAGAGCGAACTGGGTAGCTATGCGTGGCACAGAGATGCGGGATTTCCTTGGATAGGGGGGTTGGGTGTTCTTCGTGTCGGAGAACTTATCCCTCTGACTGTAAATGGTAATGAGATTTATGATTTATTCGGGAACATATGGGAGTGGGGTTGGGATCTTCGTGACTACACTGTTCGAGAGCGAGTAACAACTACAGTGCCTCCCGAGAGGCAGTTAAATTCTCTTCATAGTGATCGAACGGGATGCTCTATTGGAGGCGATTCGATAGCGTCTTTTCTTGGTAAAAAGCAACTTCACGGTATGCATCTTCGTCAAAACGTTGGGTGCTCTGGTATTGGTTTTCGGCTTGTTCGAAGTATTAATCCGGAGGCACGATAATGAGTCACTGGTTTGGTATAGTCGTTCTTATCATTCTTACTCTGTGTATTCGTGTGACCGAGATTCAGGCCAATGAGAGTTGTACAGAAGATGTTTTTAGTGTTTCCTCGATGGAGTTGAGGGCCGACAGTACGCGAGACTTTATCTCTTACCTCAGGGTGTTGATAGAGGGTAATGCTATTGGCGATTATGAGCTAAATAGATTTGCTTCCAATTTGAAAGAAGGTGTTTTAGTTAATCCAATTGATATTCAGCTAGCAAAAGTGAATGGTGAATCTCAGATCTATTATGAACAATTTGAGCAATTAATAAGCCTCTATAGCCTTGATTTGAAGATAATTCTTAGCTCGGTACATAATTATCTCAGAGAGTCTCGTAAAGTACAATTTAAGCGATCCAAGGTGCGGTCAGACACCGACGAAATATTACAAGAGATCAAGTTTAGTAAAGTTTCTAAAGGAAGAGTTATAGTAAAGAGGAGAAATGAAGATACGCTACTAGCTATACCTAAATCTATTGACGTTATGACAACCAATATGACTCAAAGTCATTGGCTGGAGTTAATGGGTGAAAATCCATCCTTTTCCAGAGGTGGCCCATATTCTATTCTGGTAAAGAAAGATGGAAAGCTTGTTAAAATACAACCTAATCACCCAGTTGAAAATATTAATTGGTGGTCAGTTCTGGTTGCCGCTAATAATCTTTCAGAGAAATACGGCCTTAAGCCAGTGTATGACTTGAGTCGGGTGCACTGGAACCCTACTACTGCTGCAAAAAATGGAAATTTGGTGTTGTGGTTAGCTGATGCTGAGATAAAAATAAATGCCCCGGATGGAGACTATTACCGCGCCGAGGGAATTCGATTACCTACTGTTACGGAACAAGAGTATTTAACTAGTGTCGCGAAGAATCATCGAGGAGGAGATCCTTATGGTGAAGATGGAGCTGAGCTAGAAAATCATGCTTGGTACTACAAAAACTCAGGCGGATCACTTCAGCCAGTCGCCGATAAAGATTCACTGATTATCAATGATCATGAGTTTTATGATTTATTTGGTAATGTTGCGGAGTGGGGCTTTGTCCTCCCAGAACGCCGAGAAACTAGTGATGCATCAATTATTCGAGCGAGTGATATTTTTCATTCTCTGTACGGTGGATCTTATATCCATAGAAAGAAGTCGATGTTTTATGATTATCTGTCATTTTTTGATTTGAAAGATATATCAAATAACTACTCCGGTGTGCGCTTTGTTAGGTCTCTCAACCCGGGAGAGCTACCGTGATAAAAAAGGCTATTATAGCTGCAATGACTTTTTTTTGGACTTTAGATGGGCTTTTGGCTAGTACTGCTGAGCAGTGTTTAGAAGACTTTTTTATTAATATCGATCCAGTTGCAAGTATTGATAATACTAAAAACCTGATCTCCTACCTCCAAATTTTGTTTGAAAAAAAAGCCGTCGATGATGCTGGACTGAGTAGATTTGTTTCTAATTTGGAAAATGGAGCTGTGATTAACCCGATTAGTAATCAGCAAGCCGATGTAAATGGTGAAGCTTTGATTTACAGGGACGGCTTAGCGCAGCTCTTAAATCAAGGTAGGTTCGATCAAGAGGAAATTCTTACTTGGGCTAAAATATACCTGCATAAAAGAGGTCAAGCTAAGTTTAAGCGAAAGGATACACAGGGACAGACTAAGCAGACGTATATAGAAATGAAATTTGTTGCTGTTCCTGAGGGGAGGTTTTTGTTTAGTGAAAGCGTGAGGAAGCTTAATAAAGTTATTGGGAGAATAATACCAATTCTTGTTGAGACAGATATCACTTTGACCAATCCTTTAGAGGCGATGGCTGCACCGGTCACTCAATATCAATGGACCAAGGTTATGGAGGACAATCCTTCTGAGGATTCAAAAGGCGAGTATTCGGTTGTTGTAGATATCGCGGGAAAATCGATGCAGATGCAACCTAATAACCCTGTAGGAAACATTACCTGGTGGTCAGCAGTCTCGTTTGCTAATCGAATTTCTAAAATTTATGGTTTCGAACCGGTATATGACTTGACCGATGTTATTTGGGAGCCTGGTACTAGCGCTGCTTCAGGGACATTGGTACCAAAGGAAGGTAAAATTAAGATTAATGCGCCCGGTGGTAACTACTATAAAGCGAAAGGTTACAGATTGCCCACTGCCGCCGAAGCTGAGTATATACGTAAAAACGCACTCACGCCTGATGGAGTTCATTATTCCGAGCTTGAACCTGACGAGATGATTAAATATGTCTCGCTTAAAGATTATAGCTCTCGACAGCTTTACCCGGTAGATGCACTTGTTCCACTAGAGGTTAATGGTAGGAAATTTTATGATCTGGTAGGAGGTGTCTGGGAATGGCTATGGGATCTTCGTCATAACTATATGGAGCCGCTTTCCGATCTGAATGTAGATCCGATTGGTCGTAGTTTAATTTCTCGACCATTTGAGCTTCCAGATTCTAACAGGGGTCTTAGTGGGGGAGGTTTGTATGATCCTTCTAATGAAAGTTTTGGAGTTAATCATTTTGGTTATACTTCCGCAAGTACGCAACGTAACAATTATGGCCTGCGTCTTGTTCGAACTATTCACCCTGAGGAGAGGTATTGAGCTGCAATCTTTACATCGTCGTTTCTCTCACTTTTCTATCAGAGTTTTCCGCATTGAAGGCTGCAGAGCAATGCTCCGAAGATGTATTTAATAATCCCACCGAGATATCAAGCCGAGATGGCACCAATAACTTTATTGCCTACTTTAAGATTTTATTTGATTATAAAATTATCGATCATTCTGGATTAAATAACTTTATCTCTAACCTAGGGGACGGTGTTTTTGTTAACCCAGTCGATGGAAGATTGGCTGATGTGAATGGCGTGGCTAAAATTCACCATACAAAAATGGAACAACTATTAAGCCAAAGGAATCTGAACCAAGAAGTAGTTTTAACCCAGGCAAAAAAATTTCTTCAGAATAGAGAACAAGTAGGTGTTATGCGAGAAGTCACTCGAGATCATACATCTAATTTGCATCGTGAGATAGAATTCCTATCAGTATCTTCTGGGAGCTTTCAAACTGTTGAGCTGGACGAGGAATTAGAGATAGTTCTTACTAACTCTATCGAAGTGATGTCGACCCCGGTGACTCGCGGACATTGGCGAGAGATTATGGGGAGCGATCAGCCCGATTCTAATGGTCAAGATTCAGTTGTTGTTTTACCAGGAGGAAGATCTGTCGGAATGCTGCTGGATCTGCCTGTGGATAAGATTACCTGGTGGTCGGCGCTTATGTTTGCAAACGAACTTTCCAAGAGACGCAACCTGGTGCCAGTATATGACCTGAGTGAGATTAATTGGAGGCCTGGCACTAATGCTGCTGATGGAAGTCTAGTAGCAGATAGCGGAAAAATTAAGATTAATGCTCCAAATGGAGATTACTACAAAGCAGCAGGTTATCGATTACCTACCATTGCCGAGCAGGAGTATATGCTAAAGTTTGCATATACTGTTGAAGGAAGGCATTATTCGCAGCTCACTAAAGCCCAGTTAAAAGAATACGCTTGGTTTTCTGATTATAGCGAACGACAGCTAAAACCTGTTGCTCATCTTGATCCACTTATTGTCAAAGGTGGGAGGTTTTTTGATTTAGTAGGGAATGCCTGGGAGTGGAGCTGGGGTTTATACGATAGTTATTATGAATCTTCGAATGGAAAGTCTGTAGACCCAGTGGCAAGTGGGTTGACCTCGTTAGGAGATGCTCAGGGGCGTGTTACTGGTGGTAGTGTTGGGACAGCTTTCATAAGTTTTCATGCTAATATTTCTGGGAGTGGGACTCGAGATAAGAAAGAGGCTAATATTGGCCTCCGCCTTGTCAGGACTATCCACGAAAAGGTGGGTAAATAATGATCCGACTGCCAGGCTTTGTAATCATTGCTACCTTCCTTTTTGTATTTACTGTAAGCCATAGCAAAGCAGATGAAGGGTGTCATGAAGCCTTTAATCCATTAAGCGTCAACTCCGTAGCATTGGCTCAAGTGGATAGTACTGGTGATTTTATCTCCTACCTTAAGGCTTTAGTCGACATTCAGATCATTGGAGATATTGAAATTAATAATTTCGTCTTAGATTTAGAAAATAAGATCTTAACGAATCCGATTACTTTAGAGCAAGCTTTGACTAGCGGGGATGTCCATGTCCACCGGGATGCGATAGATCGATTCTTTGCGAGTGAGGATATTGACTCTGATAGGGTCTTGGCATGGGCGCGAAGTCATTTAGAAGGACGGGATACTGTAAAAGTTAAAAGGGAAGATGCTCGAGAAGAGACACGAAAGCTATATCGAGAGATGGAGTTTCATCCCATACCTGCTGGTAGCTTTGTGGTTTATCAAAAGAAAAAACGCTATCTGGTAGAGCTTACGAACTCAGTAGCGGGCATGTCAACCCAAGTGACTCAGTTTCAATGGGTGCGTCTCATGGGTGAGAACCCCTCTTATTTTTCTAATGGACCCTACTCAGCTATTGTCGAATTACCAGACGGACCAAGAATCATGCAGCCTAATAACCCAGTTGACCGAGTGAGTTGGTGGTCGGCTCTTGAGTTTGCGAATAGGCTCTCAGAGGCTCATGGCTTGGAGCCGGTTTATGACTTTAGTGGAACTAAATGGGAGCCAGGCACTCGAGCCGAAAATGGAACCTTACAAGCATTACGAACTAA
>JANQHA010000111.1 GCA_028282865.1 Oligoflexales bacterium | reverse complement strand
CATCCTGCGAGGCGATATGTCCTTTGTAGGACCACGGCCACTGTCAGTTCACGAATCTATAAAAGTATCTCCCGAATTTCGCAGCCGCTACACCGTACCTGCCGGGCTAACAGGACTAGCGCAAGTAACCGACCGGATGACTGTTATATCAGATAGCCGCTTCAAAAATGACATTGTCTATGTACTGGACCTCAGCACTCTAAACGATCTAAAAATCGTGATGAGAACGTTCGCCGTTATAAGACAATCAGACCAAAGTATTAGAACTAAAAACAGGAAGGATGCGCTCAATAATAAAAAGAAAAGCCTGGTTAAACAACCAGGCGACGCTATATAGACTATTTTGCACGATTACTTACTGACAAGCAGCCGGATCCAATGAGCAAAATTCAGCCATTAGTTTTTTCGCAAACAACCTCATCGGAGGCTCAGAGTCTACAGCCCTAATACTTCCAACGTGCCGAACCTGATGGCTGTCGGCATCGATGATATAAGAATCACCGATAAAAGTTTTTAAAACCCCAGAAAACTCATCTAGTGTTGCGGTGATCTTTAACTTAGATACAGCTAGGTCTTCCTCATTTAGGGTTGAGAAGCTTAACCCTCCGCTCTCAAACTTAGCGCGGTCCCCAGCCTGAACCCCTAAACGCTCAATATCGGAAAGTGGAATCGACGCGGTCACTTTGCCAGTCAAAGGCTCAACCGTAAGCTCAGAACCATCTGGGTTACGACACTCTGACTTAGAAGATTCGGCGATGACCGCACAAAGTCGAATGCCTTTGCCTTTAGCGGTAACGACATTGGGCAAAACGGTCAAATACACAACATCGCCACTAGGGGATTTATCAAACTGAATATGGCTATACCATGAACTCAAGCTCACATCAGGAGACTTAACAAGATTCTTTGCAACTTTAGACATTTCTCTGGCTTTGCAAAATAGACTGTTTTCGACTGGACAAATAACTTTGTCGCTGAGCGTCTGAGCTTGAGCTTTCAGCTCCGCTCCAATCATCTTCATCTCAGTAACCATCGCATCAATCTCGCCATCGAGTTTTAATAGCCGAGGGTTATCGTTACGAAAAACTTCGGGAAGATTTTCCATAGCTTGTCGAAAATTGGTAGACTGCATATCGATTGCAATAGCTGTTTTCAGTTCGGACTCTTTTTGAAGGGGTCTGTTAAAAATATTTTCGTTCACATAGTAGTC
>JANQHA010000627.1 GCA_028282865.1 Oligoflexales bacterium | reverse complement strand
CTTTGTCGTTATGACCGCGATTCCCTTTGGCATGATTGGGGTTGTTTGGGCGTTCGCACTTCATGGAATCCCCCTAAGCTTTCTCGGATTTATTGGAATGATCGGACTTACGGGTGTGATCGTGAATGACTCGATTGTATTGGTCGACTTCTTAAACAAAGCCATCGAGCGTGGCATGGAACCCTTTGATGCCGCTATATATGCTGGAAAAAGGCGATTTAGGGCCGTGTGGTTGACCACACTTACCACCATTCTAGGCCTATTGCCGCTAGTTTACGGCATTGGTGGGATGGATAAGTTCTTACAGCCAGCTGCACTTGCTCTTGCCTATGGATTAATGTTTGGCACTGTATTAGTGTTATTTTTAGTTCCCGCGGTTTACCTACTCCGAGTCGATATAGGTAACTTTTTGGGAAAGTATTTTTTTGCCAAGAACTAATATTAAACACGGAATAGGCTTGTGTCAGTTCACTACCGTATCATCGACCAGTATCTTGCTATTGTAGGGCACACCTACCCACATAAAGAAGGGATCAAAGCTCTCGGCGCAAGATTTGATCGCAATGAAAAAATATGGAAGCTAGATAACAACGAACAAAACCTTCGAGAGCTCGAGAACTTTTGCCAGCAGCTGGGTGGAGGCTGTTTGAACCAAGATTCCGCAGCCAAAGTGACTCGCCCCACGAACAATGTAACTCAAAGCCCCATTGATGCAACGAGTTCTTTTCCAGAATCCGATAGCTTCTCAGTTTCGCAGTTAGTGTCAAAGGCACAACTTGCCCTTTCTAGCGCATTTCCGGGTGCGATATGGGTAGTTGGAGAAATCCAAAACCTATCGCAACGGGGTAGTGGAACTTTTTTTGCTTTAGCTGAAGAAAAATCAAAAAAAAGCCACAGCAATGCTACCATCAACATCAACTCAACTCTATGGAATAACACCCTCATTCACATTCATAAAAAGCACTCGAAAGGTCACGTCGAGGAGCTTCTCGCTGATGGTATGAAAGTCAGGTTACTCTGCCAAGTCAGTCTTTATAAAGATCGTGGCCAGCTCAGCTTAAACGTCTTAGATATTGACCCATCTTTCACTAAAGGAGCTTTAGCTCTAGCGCGTGAAGCCCTGCTAAAGGAACTAAG
Organism: Oligoflexales bacterium; assembly: GCA_028282865.1. GTDB lineage: Bacteria > Bdellovibrionota_B > Oligoflexia > Oligoflexales > CACXFL01 > JANQHA01. Next base: position 11,238 of record JANQHA010000627.1, on the reverse strand, counting down.
GCAAAAGGGTTTAGACAGAGTTAACAAGGCCCTTACACTAACAAAGTTTCCATTTAAAATCGGCTTAATTAGCGCTGATAACTCCCGGGCAAAATCTGACTTTATTGATCAGTTACAATCATATGGATTTTGCGGCCAAGTCGTCTTCTTTGATGCCCGTATGCAAGGTGATCAGGTTACCGTCGATGTACCACTCGGAGTTAAGGCATTATCAGACAACCAATGTGACATCATTGTCATCACTAGAGGTGGGGGCAGTGCAGCTGATCTTAGATGGTTTGATAGTAAAGAAGTAGCCCTAGCAATAGCCAATAGCCAAGTACCAATTTTAGCAGCCATCGGCCACCATGAAGACGTTTGTATTGCAGAAGAGATTAGTTTTCGACGGGAAAAAACCCCTACCGCCGCCGCTGACTTTATCTTGACAACATTTAGCAATACTAAGCAGTATATCGAGCAGCTTGCCAGCAACATCATCAACCTAATAGATCAAAATATTGACCAGCAACGTGCTAATGGGCTTCGCCTCCGCAATCGTCTACAATCAACTGCAATCCAATCGTTGACTCAGCGGCAAACATCCCTACAACAAGCTAGTCATAATATTGCGGTCAAGGCTAGTAGCCGGATAGTTGGGGATCTAAGTTTGCTAGAGAGAAAAAATTCTCAATTGAAGCAAGTCATACAACGTTTTATAGACGAGAGAGAAAGGCACCAGCTCTTACTCGAGAAAAAGCTTATCACGGTAGACCCCAGTCCTTGGCTTAAAAAAGGTTGGACCCAAATCTACCGGCAGAAAAAACTCATAAAATCTCTCCATGAGATCGAAGTGAATGACCATGTTAATGCAAGAATGTTAGACGGAACAATGCAACTAAAAGTAACCAATAAAGAGGTAAGATAATGACCAAGAAAGAATCTCAAACCTACCAAGATATGCTAGAGCAAGTAGAAGGTATTATAGCAGATGTTTCAAAGCCTGACCTAGATCTTGATAAGCTCATCGAGAAGGTGGAAAGTGGCTATCACTTGATTGGCACTATGAAAAATAGACTAGAAGAGACCAAGCAAAAGGTCGAACAGCTGAACGCCAAATATGATGATCTATGACTAAGTTAGAGTGCCCCAGCATGACTCTAAGACATAGGTGTATGCTTCGGCGAATATTTATATTTACATGCATTAGGTTTTGTGAGATACCGCGAGCAGAAATAAATTTAGAGGATTTTTTAGGATGGGAATATAAGTGAAAAATATAAACCAACTACTAGTTATAATTTCTTTGGCTTCAATCTATTTATCGAGTAATCCTATTTCAGCCAAAGACAATGCCAAGCTCCCCAACCCTTTTCCAGATATTGACAGCCCGATAGAGTCCTATCTTAAATGCTCCGGCTCATTGACGCAGCAAGATAAGAGCCGTCAAATAACCATCGAAATCGTCTACTACTCCGAAAGCTCAGAAAATTTTTGGGCTTTAATCAAAGATCAAGAAAAGAAAATTTCCTTTGGAGATAACGTGGAAAACCTTGATGATAGAAGGGGTAATTCTCTTTACGGGGCTATCAACCTCCTCGAAGGGGACATGTTTCACCTAAAGATCAAGCCAGTAAAATCAGACGATGATTCTGACGCCAATAAGTACCAAGGCTCGCTAAAGTACGTCGAAAAAAGCACGCTAAGAGAGTTAGAAGTAAAGTGCATAGAGAGCTTTGCTTAGCGACATAGCTTACTGCCAGTCAAAATAATATACCCGGGTGCCCACCGTTCTCACCCACGAACGGGAAATAACACTAGTACGTTTGATCTTGGGATATATTTGTACTAAAATACTAAATTTACCAACTACAAAAATTACATTGGAGACTTGTCATGGAGATGGTGCCATCAATACCGCACGTAAGCGCAGTTCAACCTAAAATCGATGGATTTTTCTGCCCGGTGTGCAAAAAAGAATCTCGACAGTTCAAACCGTTCCCCCCCAAAGCATCTCGGCAACGTCCAAACGTGCAATGCCCCCATTGCTTATCTCTAGAAAGGCATAGGCTGCTAAGGCCATATTTTGTGCACCGTACCAATCTGCTCAGTATGCCCATAAAAAAAATGCTCCACTTTGCACCAGAGCCGTCATTTGCAAAAATCTTTTCAAAGAGTAGGTTCATTGACTATACCTGTGCAGACCTTGTGCCAAAGAAATACATGCCTAAAGAAACGCTATGTATGGATATGACAGCGATACAGTTTCCTGATAACTACTTTGACGTTATCTATTGCAGTCATATATTGGAGCATATCGATGACGATATTAAAGCGATGTCCGAACTCTTAAGAGTTTTAAAACCCACTGGGTGGGCCGTGCTTCAAGTACCGATTTTGCGAAAGGTTACCTACGAAGACCCTTCCATAAAAACAGATGAAGGTAGACTAAAGGCTTTCGGACAAAGAGATCATGTGAGGATTTATGGACTAGACTATATAGAAAGGCTGCGTAGTGCCGGTTTTGAAGTCCGCATAGATTACTATGGCCAAGAGATCTCGCCCGAACAAGCAGAGTATACGAGGATAGATAAAAACGAGGGGATTTATTTCTGCACGATTCCATAAACCCTAATCAGACCCTAACATCTTATTTTCTAAAGCTTTGTCCAGCCGCTGCGCCTTATGTCGTAAGGCGCTACTTGTCAAATTAAAGAAAATATTTACCGTTGACATCCTTATACCTATGCTATAAAAGCCACCTCACGCAGGTGTTCGTGCTATATATCTTAAACCCATTTCAGGGTATTAGATTTCTTAATTTTTCTAGTAAATAAGACTTTGCTCGAAATCGGGTTCGTAAATTGGGGTTTTTAAATGAATAAGTTTATTTTAGGTCTTCTCGTTGCGTGTTTGTTCAGCAGGTTAGCTCGGGCAAATGACTTTGAAATTAAGAACTGCCAACCTATTTTTACCTCGGTAACACCTGACCCCAATCAAAATTTTTTTAGTAAGCTTTTCGGTATCCAATATACTTACTCCGTGAGCACAGGTTCCTCTCCTTTTGAACTTAAAGATAAAAATGGATCACCATTTAAACTTCAAAATGATTGGTTTATCGATAATAAAAGCTTGGTTCAAACTCTGTCAAACACCTACCTTGTGTTGTTTGCAAAGAAAGACCAAGCACTATTAGAACCTCTACGCAGGCTATATATTTTCGATCAAGAAGGCAGACAAATATCTATGGTTGATGCGGGTAGCGAAGGTTCTTCGTTAGGCGATTTTCTGAAAATTTCTCGTGACGGCAAGACCCTAGTTTCTATTAGCAACGACCTCGTTCTAAACATAATTAGGGATGGAATGCTGACTTCCTACAAGATTGATAATAAAGATATAGGTTTTCAAACCCATGAAGACTTCTCCAAACTCAACTCTTATCACTGGGGCAAGTTTATACTTACAGACGGGGATATTATTGTCGTTGCAGGAACCACAAAAGAATTATCATACTCTGAAGTTTTACTAGTATCCTTAAATTTGAATGGAGAGATTCTCTCTACGTTAGAAACGAACTCTTGGGCTCGCGACTTTCAGCTGGTTGAAGAACACAAACAAGACAACGATGCTTTCCATATTCGAAACCCCGAGACACCGGCTAGAACCTTAAGCTATGGAGTCGTCGGAGGGCTTATTGGCGGGGTTCCAGGAGCAGTTATTGGCGCCTGTTACGGAGCAAGCTGCGCAGAAGACTCTTATAACGCTAGTACTTTTTTTATCCAATCTGACGGTAAGATAACCCCGATCATTCATGCCAATTGATTACTGGCAGGGTGAGCTCTCGTAAGCTAAATAATCAGTATATTATCTATACAGATGCCAGGTTCTTTAACAGTTTCTAATATACAAAACCCTATAAATTCAGCTTATTATGCTATCAATAAGACGGTCTAACTATTGCTTAAAGCCTCCTAAGAAACGCTGGATAAGGTCCAGTACACATCATAGTTAACAAGGAAAAAGGTATATATGAAAGAGAGCCTATTCATCTGGGTCACGTTGATGGTCACGGTCCTAGCTTTAACTAACTGCAGTTCTTCAAAAAACAGCTCGTCAGACCTAAAAGATAGCCCTACTTTAATGGGAACTCCTGTACCTGAAAAAATTGATCCGGATTCTATTATATTAAGACTGCAGAGAATCGGCTTTATTGTCGACATCCACAGCTCGTCTAATGAAGTCGGTAGACAAGAATTATTATTAAGTATGGCTGAACAATGGCCACGCCTAAAATATAAATTTAAAGTCATAGCGGAAGAATTTGCTAAAAGAAACGACATTGATTTAGCTGAAAAGATAGAGATTAGATTCGGGGATTTTTATTATGTAGATAGTACCATTCCCCATATTATTTTAGACGCAAAAATGTACTTAAGACTAGCTAAACCAGAATCAAAACCCGCCGACTTAGTAGCGAGAGTTTTAGATTTAACTTATAATTATATGATTTCAGATGGATACGACCTATTTCCGAATCGATCAAGCATTGGTTCTCAAAGTTCCGTATCTTCAAAAATATGGTTCCATGCAGCGAATACATCGGGTATCTTTACCGCTTCGCGTTCTAACTTCGATTTATTATTATCTTCGTTTAGAGACATTAATAAATTCACCTATCGCAACCGAGGTTTAATAGAGGCCGTCTCTATTGATAGAGGTCGGAACACGTATAGTAAATCAGATAAAGAACTTAAACTATCGGTTGACTCTAAAGAGTTCCCTGAAATTATAAAAGCAATCAAAGCAAACGATATTAAAAGGTTAGGCGAGTTGGTAGATGAGCTATAAGAGGCAAAGCCAAAAGCCTACGCTCTATAACGTGTAACTCAACCCAATCAAAAACTTGATGTCGTCGACGTAGTCCGTTACCTTACTTCGAAAATCTAGCAATAACTCCGTTTGTTTTAGCGTGTACACAGTCTCCTTACGGCTCCAGCTAGCACTTGCATAACCCCAGTCAATTGGAGCAAACTTAACCGTACCGCCAAACCCTTGGCGAACGCCAGTTGCTTGGGCTGTTTGCTGCTCTGCCTCCTCACATTCGACGACTTCATCTTCCTCAGTACTCTCACAAAGGCCTTTACGATAGTATTCCCCAATCTGGGCATACTCAAAAAAACCTTTCAACGACAAACCAAACTTTAAAGCAAGTGAAGCTTCGCCCACAGCTTTCATTTCCGAGGCAGTACCATTAACGACTGTTCCCGAAGGTGGAGTGTTAGTAGATTGCGTCCCACTCAAAGACAACGTCAAATTTTCCCACCCTTTTGATATTCCACCACCCGCAACCATACTAGACTCAAAACCATCCAGCGAATAGTAGCTCGGGTCCGACGTTTGCGTTTGAGTGACATGGGCGTTCAGGGAGAAACCACTGCTTCCGAGGCTCAGATCTGCACTGCCTCGTATGGTAGTATCAGTTGTTTTGGCAATAGAGATTTCCTCGTCTGTTTCAACTACTTTTTCTTTGTTATAAGAACTCCCGGTAACACGAACACTAAAGCTATCAAATACTGCTCCCAGACCGCCATCGGGACCAACAGTCACTTGCTTGTTATCAGACTTATAATCAGGCCATTTTTCCTGGTAGAGACCGCCTGCGTCAAGATCAAACCTCGCTCCAAATGGTATTGAAATGCTAGGTTCCGCTTTATAGGTCATACTTTTATCTTGGTCGACCGTCACACTCTCGCTAGCCGAGGCTGACTCACCGTCTTCAGATATAAAAAAACTAACATCAGTGCTATTAACGTTTAGATTTTTTACGTCCAGGTTGAAGTCACCTTTGATCGAAGTTTGGCGACCATGGCGATCAGGTTTATAGTCATAGCGGATCTGGAGGTCACCCCCTCCGGAAGGGCCTTTAGTCGATTTAGTTTTTTTTCCGGTTTGATGACGATCATAAATAACAGTCTGACTTAAATACCGGGCTTTCGGAGTAATAGAATAAGACAGCCCTCGTCTAATCTTCGGAGGAGCTGGTTTGGCAATTGGTTTTTTCTTTTTTATGCCTAACTCCTCTTGACCAGGGGCACCTTCACCAGGTGGTAGTCCAGGCGTTTGGTAGCTTTGGGGCGTACTCCACGGCACCGGTACAGGGGTATAGGGAACCGGTGGTGCAACAGCACCTAGCTGTTCCTGGCGCTTTTTCTTTTGGATCTCAGTTAAAAAACGTTGTCTCATGACTTTTAGGTTAGTTGGAATCTTACTAGCAGCTCGCAGCGATCTCTCTGCCTGATACCACCTACGAGAGCGAATATAGCAAACGCCACTGTAGAAGTTAGCAAGGCCTTTAAGGCTTCCCCTTACTCTTTTAAATGCACTAATAGCTTTGCTGCATTTTCTAACGACAAACATAGAAATTCCATATTCGAAAGCACCGTCGCCCGCCGCAAAATTAAGACCGCCACGATTAAAATACTTTGCGGCCTTACGAACCTTGCCGCGACGGTACTGGATCCTACCTAAGAGGTAATAAGATGCCTTATTTCCCGGATATTTTTTGATAATCCGTTGCAGTACTTTTGCTGAATCAGATAATCGCCCTCGGTCAAATAAGGCACGTGCTTTCGCAAATTCATGGCGAACACCACGACTTCTTGCTTCAGCAGTGTGACCCAGATCCCATATGCAGACCAGCATCATGAATACCAGTACCTGCCACATGGCACGTAGGTCAATGCGCGAAACTGACCTCGGGAAACTCATACCCAACCTGCTTCCGGGCTTCCATCAAAGACCCATTGTTTAACATAATTGCGACTAGATACTGCGACTCGGCTTGATAACTAAACTCTGTAAGAGGATCAATAATTTTTAACTGACGATGCAACTTTCTCAACTCCGTCAGCTGGTCGTCATTAAGAGCAACTTTGTTTCGTAAAAACAGAAAAATCTTATGCCGATTCTCACTCAACTGAAGGTACTGGGACCACTTTTTATTGGAAATCGCAGTTGATTTACGACATTCAGTTATCCCAGCTGCATCCTCTGCGTTTTCAATGCAGCTTAAAGCCTTAAGTGCGCTCGGCATGGCTTGACTAATTACGTTAACTTGGTCACCATGGATCCGAGCTAGCTGATACGATATGCGTTCGACCAATCCTAGAGCTAAACCGCGCCGGCCAGCAGGGACTATGCCTTGATTAATTTGACTTCGGAGGGCTTTATTAGCCATGATCAAACAAGCTTCATAGTAATGAGAAATCTTTTTCCAACCAGGTGCACCGCGACGCCTGTGCATCCAGCTAGAATCCCAAACTAGAATTCTAGCCCAATCGCTCTCGACTCTAGGATTCTCTTTCCCTTCGAATAATGCCCAGTCATTAAAAGAGCTATTCCAACGTCGTTGCCAAGATTCATGGGAGCAATCATTGGGAGCCGAAAACCGTCCCATACCACGTAACAGTTTAGCATTAAATCCTGGTATCTCTCCATCTCGATGAAATGCCAAAAGCCTGAGATAAGGAATCCATTGGTTATATAGGTTCCTAGAGTTTCTTACTTTAGGTATTAGCTTCGGTAAAATCTTATCCATTCGCTGATCAAAACTCTTCATATCATCAGCTTCGACTAACTGAGCAATAGACTCTGGATCTGAACGCTGGGAAAGATTAAATAATGCCGAGACTTTTAATCGGTTAGAAAAGTGCAATGCCGAAATGAGCCCCATAATAAAGAAAACAATAAAGAATGCTCGAAAGCCCTGCGTTGAACCAACTTTTTTTGATGTTTTCTTACCGCGGATAATCTTTTTCTGCGAGTGTTCACTAATCCCCCAGCCTCCTAGAAGGTCGTCTGAAACAAGCTTAGAAATTTCTGGATTAACAGATTTAAGCCGCTTTAGGTCATCTAAAGCAATCCACTCACCTCGATTACCAGCAACCTCGTCCTGCAGACCAAACTCCATCCTACGGTAGGAGCGTTTTAACTCACTGAGCGTCATAGGCCCAATATATGTTTCCAGCGAACGACGTACGAGGTAGAGCTTTTCCATCAGACCTCCACCACTTGGGAAACAACCACAGTCGTATTATCTTTCCCGCCATTCTTATTGGCCTCGTCTATCAAAACTTTAGGTAGCTTAGAAAGGTTTGCAGAGTGATGCGAAATAATCTCTGAAATTTTTCTATCGGAGACCATACCGGTCAGACCATCGCTACAGGTCAAATAGATTTGTCCACTACGTAATTTGATGTCGTACAGGTCTGCTTCACACCGGCCAGTCAATCCCATCGAGCGTACCAAGGCACCCTCCTGAGTATTTGGAGCTATATCACTTTTATTCATCCAGCCGCGCTCAATAAAGGTCTCTATATTATGATCTATGGTTAACTGCCATAAATGCCCGCGGTCGTATAGATAAGTCCGACTATCACCTAAGTGAGCAATATGAACCCGATCACCAACAAACAACAAAAAGTTTAGTGTCGTACCCATTCCTGTGATACCAGGATCGATCTCGCCTCGTTCAATAATCTGATTATTCACTCGATCGACAGTAGAGCTTAGGAACGGATTTATTTCTTCAGGTCGTAACCGCTCAACTTTTATCAGGGCATCTCTCATACCGGTTACTGCCAGCTGCGAGGCGACCTCACCGCCTTTACGACCGCCGATTCCATCAGCGACTACAGCAATGCCGTGGGTACTATCAAAATAAAATGAATCCTGATTGTTTTTCCTTACACGACCAACATGGGTCGATCCGGCCATTTTGATTCGCACGATTTATCCTAAAAGCAGTAAATATCTAACCTAATATCGGATAATTACTGAGATTCTTTACCAATGAGCTTAAATATCGCTAAGATTTATTTAGCTGCTGAATAGAAACCAGGACATGTAAAATCAAGAAGATTAAAAAAGGACCAAATTCAGCTAAATTCTATAGATAATTCAGGTAGATACACCCATCCATCCTCTGCGAGGTACTCGCTAGGTTTTTCTTGGGTTAATCCCCCGGAGTATAGTCCCGCTACAAGCCCCGTGATCAAGGCCTGAAAGGCATCTATAGATTTAGTTATTTGAGTTTCGATTTCATGATTAGGTTCACTTAGCCAACCATGACAAACTAGGGATTTGATGAGGCCTTGCCTTACTTTAACCCCCTGGTCAAAGCTCTTGTAAGCCTTAACATGACTAGGCTTTAAGCCAATATCTGAACTGATCTTGGACAATGCCTTGTCTACCGAGGTTTCGTAAATCTTGCTGTTCTCGTCAATCATCTTCAATCTACGCTGCAATACAAGAGCGCGAGTGACTAGTGGAGCCATATTTGCACTGTAGCTAGGCTCGTGAAAAACGCGATCTTCGACTACGCGCTCGACATCCCAAATTCGCTGCGACTGTGGATTTATAGGACGTTTTTTTCGTCGTCCTTGTAGCTTGGCCTTCTCCGATAATGCAAGCATATAAGCTACCGAGATATCGTCACATGACGTAGCCCCTGGGCACCTAGGTCTTGAACATGAGACACAAGGAGGCTGGCTCATCGGACAGTCGATAAAAATTTGTTTTAGCGGCCCCTCATGACGTAAGATTTCTATTAATCGGTCATCCGAAAATAGTTTTCCAAAAGAGCCAATTTTTTCATATAATCCTATAATATCAAGAGGGTTTTTGAGCGGATCTCCTCGTAAAATTGCAACGGCCGTTCTCGAAGAGTTCGAGCCTGCTAAGTGGATGCCCGCGAATTTATCTGAACAATAGGGGTTGGCAGCCATACAAGCCAGCCTCCAAAAATAGGTTTTGCGTTGCTGAAGTTATACTCTCGTATAAGCATTATAGTTTTTCTCTTTTGGGGAAGCAAAATAATTGCGGCACCAGGCAAACAAAAATCATCAAACCACCTACTTCTGGCCAACAAATACTTTTCCGAAAAAAAATATTACAAGTCAATTATCAACTTTCGAAAGCACCTTCGTAGTCACAGAAGAGATGCGAACGCTTGGTCCAGACTTGCGGTAACTTATTATTACACGGGACAGCCTGCAAAAGCATTGCGCTACCTTAAGAAGTGGGAGAGAAGATCTAGTGAGAAGTCTTATAATCAATTTCATCAAGGCTTGATCTATCTCTCACAGAACTATGTTGACAAGGGTAAAATTTTTCTTACACGAGCAGCTCGGCACGTAGACTACTACGGAGCGAAGTCAGTTTTTGAGCTTGCGGTTTTAGAGTACCAGAAAAAAAACCTTAAACGAGCTCAATACTGGGTGCGACTTTATCGACAGCGGTTCCCTAACGGAAGCAATATCAAGACTATTTTCCGGATTGAACAAAGCCTAGCGGCAAAAACATACATAACTGATCTCACTGGAAATCCGAGACCAGACCTAGAGGAAGCTTTGTTTAAGTACTCTCGCTACTCCCTGTATCCCACCGCGCACTACTGGTTCTTCCAGACCGGATACGACTATAGTTTAGGATCGCAAAACGAAGCCTCACCAGAAAATACTGGCGGGGTCAAATCTTCTGCGTTTACTAATCACGACCTCATGGTCTATGGCGGTGTTGGGTTAGGCCCGATAAAATCAAATGGAGCCGTGTCGTGGATTGGTTATAATTACAAGCAGGATTGGATAACCGATGACACCCGCTACCAGATATTTATTGAAGAGTCTGGAAACATGACGGACTATATCACCTACTTCCCGTTCAGAGCAGACCTTCTGGAGAGAACCCACCAACTTTATGGGGACCTGCGCTATCAAATCAGCGACCTCTTCTATATAGGCGCTTTTGGTCAACAAGAGTTTAAATTTATTGGCTCAGAGTATGTCCCAGGGCCCGAAGGAAATAAAATCGATCAGAACCGGGCGAAGGTTTCAGAAACAGCTCTTTTAATCCCTTGGGTGGGTGCTAAATATTACCGAAATTTCTACACGCTAGCGTACCTGTACCTGAGAAAGTCTCTAAATGAAGATATACCCGAGAACTCCAACAAGACCTATGCTTTTAGTAATAACCCTGCTTTTAGTTACGGATTAAGCCATAGAATGCCGTTTCCAGAGCATAAACTCGAAGTGGTTGGTGAGCTATTCCAGTATGAATTTATATATAACGACTACTTGAAAGACTACACTCGACAAGGAGCACTGGCGCACTTAAAATACCAAGCTATACCAAATTTATATGCACATGGCTTGTTTGGCTACTACAGAGATCAATACCAGATTCCCAGCCTTAGACAGTTCGGCT